>DAHUYV010000094.1 GCA_027306885.1 Candidatus Dormiibacterota bacterium | reverse complement strand
TCGATGGTTCGGCGATCGAGCCTCCTGACTTGGTAGCTGGCCAGAGCCGGCAGGACGAAGTGTTCCATCCGCCACGCGTAGGTGTCGATAGTTCTCGGTGCTCGGCTATGGCCGCCCCGACGCTGGCCCGTCGAGGCCAGGCCTTGAAGCCATTCCTCTAGCCACTCCGCGACTGTCCAGTTGCCGGTGGCCTCCGGGCTCTTAGCCCTGGTCTCGACCTGCTCCTCTATCCACCGCTCGGCCTCAGCCCGCGATGCGAACCGGCGTTCGCGGCGCTGGCCGTCCAGGCGGACCCTAGCAGTGACGCCGTAAGGGGTCACCTTGACAGAGCCTTGGCGGTTCGCCCGCCTGCTCCGCGGCTTCCTCGTGACCCCCGTTTTGTCCCCCATTCTTGTCCCCCATTCTATGCGCCTGAGTTCGCCTCTGTGCGGGTCACGCCCGCGTCGTCAGGAGCATGGGGTGCGGCGATTATGCTCAATTTGAACTGGCGGGAGGCCAGGGTAACGATCCCTGCAGAGGTGTCAAATGGCATCTCTCATCGATTTTGAAGATCGAGGGGCCCACCTGGACCCATGCACTCCCGGGCCGGATCATACCCATGACGAGCCGGGACCTGGGTCCCAGGCGCCTCCCCGTTGAGGGACCGGTCCCGAACCGGGCTCGGCGTTCCGCACAGGGAGCGGATCGTGTTGTCGGTGTCCAACCGCCATGATGGGACCGTGGCGATCGACGGCTCGTTTCCGACCCGGGCGGAGGTCCTGTCGGGGATCCGCAATCCTCCCTGGCGAGATCCGCGCTTCTGGGTGGTTCAGCTGCTCATCCTCGTCGTGGTGATCGGCCACCTGGTGCTCGACCTTCGCCATGACCCCCTCCCCTTCGGGATGCCCGATTCCGTTGTGATCGGCCTCATCTTGGTCCCGATCATCTACGCCGCCCTCAGCTTCGGGCTGGGTGGCGCCGGAGCCAGTGCAGCGTGGTGCCTCGTGCTCATGCTGCCCGACCTCGTCTTCGCGGAATCGCGGTCGGGTCTGTGGGTGGATTGCACCCTCTTGCTGCTGGCAACCGCCGGCGCCCTCGCCGTGGGCCAGCGGGTCGACCGCGAAGTGGAGGCACGGCGCCGGGCAGCCGCGGCCATCCAGGCGCACAGCGCCGCCGAGGCTCGGTACCGGGCGATCTTCGAGACCAACTCCGCACCGACCATGGTGGTGGATGCGCGCGGAGGAGTCCGGGAGGCCAATCCGGCCGCCCGGGCCCTCTTCGGCGTCGACGTCACCGGAAGGAAGCTGGCGGAGCTGCTGGGAGACGAGGCGGCCCAGGGACTCCTGGCGCAGTCGCCGCCGCGCACGGTGACGGTGACCAGGGAAGAGGGCGGCACTCGCACTCTGCAACCGCTCTCCACTTTGGTTACCGATCGCGGCGGTGACCCCCTGTTGCAGGTCATCCTCCACGACCTGACCGAGGAGCAGGAGCGCCAGCGCCGCATCGAGGCATATGCGGCCCAGCTGGTTCGGGCACAGGAGGAAGAGCGGCGACGGATGGCCCAGGACCTCCACGATGAACCGCTGCAGACGCTCATCTACCTTCTGCGCCGGTTGGAGTACCTCGGACAATCGGAGGCGCTGCCGGCATCAGCCCGGGACGATCTGAACGCGACCCATTCGGTCCTGGCCCAGGTGGTGTCGGACATCCGGCAGATGGCACAGGGACTGAGACCATCCGGACTCGACGACCTCGGGCTGGGCGCCGCGGTCCGGCACCTGGTCGCCGAGTTCGCTGAGCGGTCTGGGATTGAGCCCACCCTTCACATCAGCGGCGTGGAGACGGGGCTGGCCCCTGAGCTCCGCACCAACCTGTTCCGCATCGTGCAGGAGGCGCTGACGAACGTGGAGCGGCACGCCGAGGCCAACCACGTCGACATCGAGATCAGCGGCGCTCCACACGCCGTCACCGCGCTGGTCCGGGACGACGGTCGCGGCTTCGCTGGGGATGCCACCGCGGCGGGCCTCGGAATCCTGGGCATGGAGGAGCGGGCCACGGTGTGTGGAGGCCAGCTCTCCATCGAGTCCCACCCGGGTTCCGGCACAGCGGTGTTGGTCACCCTCCCGAGGCCGAGAGACGGATCAGGGGTCGAGGTCCCGGCGCCACAGACGGCCGGCCGCAGCGGGGGTTCGGGCGTCAAGTCCCGGCGGGGAGGCCCAAAACCACCCGGCACCGGAGCCTAGACCCTCGCCCCGGATAGCGGCCCAATGGCGTTGCCGTTCGGCCTTTCCCAGTTGGGAAACGGGCAGCTGGCTCCGTCCGGCGCCGTCGTCGCGGCCGTCGCGGGTTGGCATCAGCGCCGCTCGTGAGGTCGGAGTGGGCGGGCTCGCCGCCGATGCTCGACACCAGCCGCCCGGCGCCGTCGGCCTGAGAGGACGCGCATGACACAACGATCCGACACCGCCGGGCATTGCGAGGGCGCTGATCTCGGGCCGGGCTTCTGGTTGAACCAGGATCGGCACCAGCGGGCTAAGCCTCTGTCGGGCGACTGAAGCGTCGAGATAGCCTGGTCGGAGGGGGATTCACCGGCCTCTGGACGGCGCTGGAGCTGTGCCGCCGAGCACAGCAACCACTTTCACTTCTTCCGCCTCACGGGCGAAGATCTGATCCTCCGGGGCGGCTATGACGCCATCTATCACCACGGCGGGGCGGTAGGAGCCCGATTCGACCACAGCCCCGCCCCCTCCGAGCGGGTGGAGGCCCAGTTCCGGACCATCTCTTCCGACCTGCAGGACCTTGCCTTCACGCATCGGTGGGGCGGTCCAATTGCGTCCACGACTCGATTCACCCGCAGCTTCGGCTCTGCTCTCGGGGCCGGGTCCGATATGCCGTCGGGTACGCCGCCTTGAGGGTCGCCGCGACCCGATTCGCCGCACCAGTGGTCGCCGAGCGTTTGCCGAACCCTGACTCCCCGCTCCTGCGCCTCAGGCTGGTTCGCCGGCCTCCTTCCCGGTTCTTCCCGGGCCGCTCCGGTGAGGCGCCCTGGCGGCGGTCCAGGGTGCGATGACAGCGGCCGACCGCAGCGGCCGACGTGGCCCAATGCTCCGAGTCCTGGAACACCTGGGGATCTGATTCGACACCTGAGCGCCTCGACCGCGCGTTCGCGGGGGCGGGGCCCAACTTGATTAGCGGGATGAGGAAGGCGTACCGTCGCGGTAGGCGATGCCCGCAACCAATCCTCGTCCCCGCCTGGGCGGTGCCTCCTCGTGAGTTGGCGCCATATGCGCGCCGTCGCGCTCG
>DAHUYV010000084.1 GCA_027306885.1 Candidatus Dormiibacterota bacterium | reverse complement strand
CACCGCCGTGAAGCCCACCGGCAGACGCCCTAAGGGGAGTGCCAAGTGGCCGGGCGGCGCTCGCCGACTCGGGTGGGGCGGCTCCGGTGCGACCCCGACGCGGCGCCCATCCCGGTCCGCCAACCCTGGACGAGGGGCTGCGTCGATCGCCTCCTGGGCGAACCCCTACAGACCCGCCGCGACGGCGTTAGATCCGGTCCCGACCCCCGGGGTGCGGATCCGAGCGCAAGGGGCGCCGCCGTGGACCGCGGTGGACGTGGGAGTCTCGGCTAGGCGGCCGTTCCGGGCGCCAGGCTCAGCTGGTGCAGTAGCGGTCAGCCACATCAAGGGCCCGGTCGAGGACATCGATTCCCTCCAGGAGCTCGGCCTCGCTGATCACCAATGGGGGCGCGACGTGGACCCGGTTGAAGTGGGTGAACGGCCAAAGCCCACCGCTCTTGCAGGCCTCGGCCAGCTCCGCCATCGGTCGGTTGGCGGCGCCCGACGCGTTGTACGGGACCAGCATCTCGCGGGTCTGTCGGTCCTTGACCAGCTCCACCGCCCACAAGAGGCCCATTCCGCGCACCTCCCCGACGCTCGGGTGGTCCTCAGCCAGGGCAGCCAGCCGCGGTCCGACCACCTCGGCGCCGAGTCGGCGGACATGGGCGAGGATCCCCTCCTTCTCGAAGGTCTCGATGCTGGCCACTCCCGCGGCGCAGGCCAGAGGATGGCCGGAGTAGGTGAGGCCCCCGGGATAGGCGCGATCGGCGAAGGTCTCGGCCACCTGCCGGGAGATCACCACACCTCCCAGCGGCACGTAGCCGGAGTTCACACCCTTGGCGAAGGTGATGAGGTCGGGGACCACGTCAAAGGCGTTGCAGGCGAACCACTCCCCGAGCCTGCCGAAGCCGACCATCACCTCGTCGAGGATCATCACGATGCCGTGCTGATCGCACAGTCGCCGGACCCCGGGCAGGTACCCGGGTGGGGGAATCAGGACCCCGTTGGTGCCCACCACGGTCTCCAGCAGCACCGCCGCGACCGAGCCCGGACCTTCAAATTCGATGACCTGAGCCAGATGAGCGAGCGCCCGCTCGCTCTCCTCCTCGGGGGAGCTGGCGGAGAAGGCGGAGCGGTAGGGGTAGGGGCCCATGAAGTGGACCACCGAGGGGAATCCCGGCTCGCTGCCCCAGCGCCGCGGCTCACCGGTGAGGGCGATCGAGGTGGCGGTCGCGCCGTGATACGAGCGGTAGGCCGCCAGCACCTTGCCCCGGCCGGTGTGCAGCCGCGCCATGCGCACCGCGTGTTCATTGGCCTCGGTCCCGCCGTTGGTGAAGAAGACCTGATCCAGCTCTCCCGGGGCGCGCTCGGCGATCAGCCGGGCCAGCTCGCTCCGGGCGTCGTTGGCAAACCCCGGGGCGACCGTGCAGAGGCGGTCGGCCTGGCGCTTGATCGCCGCCACCAGGGCCGGGTGTTGGTGGCCGAGGTTGGTGTAGACCAACTGAGAGGCGAAATCCAGATAGCGCCGACCGTTCGCGTCCCAGAAATGGCTCCCCTTGGCGCCGGCCACCAGCATGGGCGAGATCTGCTTCTGTGCCGACCACGAATGGAAGACGTGATCCCGGTCGTCGGCCAAGGCCCGGGCGGGGCCCACCCCAGCGACCTGGTCGCTCATCTGGTCTGTGGGAACCCGAGGTCGACCTGGCTGGGGCCGGCCTCCGGCCACCTGGTGGTGACCACCTTGCCCCGGGTGTAGAAGTGGATCCCATCCGGGCCGTACATGTGGGTGTCGCCAAACAGCGAAGAGCGCCAGCCCCCGAACGAGTAGTACCCGATCGGCACCGGGATCGGCACGTTGACCCCGACCATCCCCACCTCGACCTCCCGTTGGTACCGGCGCGCCGCGCCACCGTCCCCGGTGAAGATCGCGGTCCCGTTCCCGTAGGGGTTTCGGTTCACAGTTGCCAGAGCCTCGTCAAGGCTATCGACTCGCACCATCTCCAGGACCGGGCCGAAGATCTCGTCCTGGTACGCCCGCATCTCCGGCCGCACCCGATCGACCAGTGAGGCCCCGAGGAAGAAGCCGGGGCCGTCGGGGCTGGAGCTTCTTCCGTCGACCACCACCTCCGCCCCCTCCTCCGCCGCCAGCTCGATGTAGGAGGCGACGCGCTCGCGATGCTCGGCGGTTACCAGCGGCCCCATCTCCGAGTTCGGGTCGGTTCCCGGACCCCCCTAGAGGCGCTGGATGCGATCGATGATGGCGGCGCGCAGGGGGTCTGCCACCTCGCCGACGGCCACCACCACGGAGATCGCCATGCAGCGCTCCCCGGCCGAACCGTAGGCCGCCGAGACCGCCGCGTCCGCCGCCACCGCCAGGTCCGCGTCCGGCATCACCACCATGTGGTTCTTGGCTCCGCCCAGCGCCTGAACCCGCTTGCCCTGATTGGCGGCGGTCCGGTACACGTGGCGAGCGACGGCGGTCGACCCGACAAAGCTCACCGCCGCCACGTCGGGGTGCTCCAGCAGCCGGTTCACGGCCAAAGAGTCGCCGTGGACAACGTTCAGCACCCCAGGGGGCAGCCCCGCCCGGCTGAAGAGCTCGGCCATGAGCAGGGACGCGCTGGGGTCCTTCTCACTGGGCTTGAGCACGAACGCGTTGCCGCAGGCGATCGCCCCGGCCAACATCCAGAGAGGCACCATCACCGGGAAGTTGAAGGGGGTGATCCCCACCACGACACCCAGCGGCTGGCGCACCTCGTGCACGTCGACCCCGGTCGAGACGTCCAGGCTGTGCCCGCCCTTCAGCAGTTGGCCAAGACCACAGGCGAACTCCACGTTCTCCAGCCCCCGGGCCACCTCACCCAGGGCATCAGAAAGCACCTTCCCGTGCTCTCTGGTCACCAGCCGGGCCAGCTCCTCCCGGTGCTGGTGGAGCAGGTGCCGGAAGGAGAACATGACCTCGGTGCGCTTCGAGAGGCTGGTGCGGGCCCACCCGTGCTGCGCCTCCTTGGCCGTCGCCACCGCTAGGTCAACCTCCTCGACGCTGGCGAACGCCACCCGCCCGGACTCGCTCCCGGTGGCGGGGTCGAAGACCGGACCGCTCCGCCCGGACCCGCCCCGCTGCAGCCGTCCGGCGAGATAGTGGCCGATGGTCGTCCCCGCCGCCGGCCCCCGCCCTGCGGATTCCAGATCTCCGAAGAGGGTGGATGCGACCGCCTCGTCGCTCGCCTCAGTCACCTCCATCAGCAGACTCCTTTCCCCTGACACCCGGGGCGGCACCGCTCGATGCTGCGGCACCGGCACCGGCGCCAAAATCCGTTCCATCTTAGCCGCAGGCGCTCTCTGTGCGACCACCCCGGATATGCTCCATCGGTGGCCTTCCCCGCATATCCCGGCAAGCACGCCCTGGAGCCCTGCGTCACCCCCAGTGATTGGCTCCGCTACCTTCGTGAGCTCTACGACTGGGAGGGGCTGCCCCACCTGGCGGGTGTGATTCTCACCTACAGCCCGGGGTTCTTCGACCGGGTCGCCGCGCGGCCCGAATGGCGCGAGCTGGAGTCTCCGCTCTCCGGCTCCCACAGCTTCTTCGTGACCGGGTCGGATGACCATCTGGTGGGGATGGTGGGCCGATTCGGCGTCGGCTCCCCGGCGGCGGCCAACCGCCTGGAGGACCTGGCCGCTGCCGGCGTGACGAGGTTCATCTCCATCGGCATGGCCGGCGGGATCCAGCCCGACCTCGAGGTCAGCGACCTGGTGGTGTGCACCGAGGCGGTCCGCGACGAGGGGGTGTCCCACCACTACCTGGAGAGCGGCGAGCGGGCCCTCCCATCCGCTGAGCTGACCTCGGCATTGGCCGCCAGCCTCCGCGAGCTGGCTGGGCCGGTGCGCGAGGGCCCGAGCTGGACCATCGACGCCCCCTACCGCGAGACCGTGGATGAGCTCCACCACTACCGATCCTCGGGCGTTCTCACCGTGGAGATGGAGGCGGCGGCCCTGGCGGCGGTCGCCCGGGTACGCCAAGTGCAGTTCGCGACCGCCTTCACCGTCAGTGACTCCCTGGCCCGGCTCCCCTGGCGGCCGCAATTCCACAACGACCGCGTCGCGGCCGGGCTGGACCGCCTGCTGGAGGCGGCGGTGACGACGCTCAGAGCGGTTCCCGCCCTGTGATCTCCAGCGCAGCCGTCGGGGAACCTGTCTGCCCTTTGGCCGCGGCCCGCCAAATCGAGACCGGCGCCAACGGCTGAGCCACCTGGGCTCAGCCGCCAAGGCGGGCGGTCACCGGGCCGGGTGAAGGCTTAGGTCAACCTTAGAACTCCCTCTCCGCCGTTCCCAATGCCGACCGCGGCTGACACAATGGAGCCAGCGGCGGATCGGGTCCAGGGGGGAGGCGGGCCCAAGGCCAGCCGGCAATCCGAGCGTTGTTCGGGGTGATGTGACATGTCCTTGGCTGTGCTTGTGTGCGAGGAGCGATTCCGTGCAGATCTCGAGCCGCTGGTCGCCGAAAGCGGCTACCGCCTGCTTCGCGACGAAGACCCCGTCGGCCTGGACGACGCCTCGCTCAGCGGCGCTGATGTCGCCGCCGTGGTGAGTTCTACCTCCAGCCGGAGCCAGCTGCGGACCCTCGACCAGCAGGGAATCCGCTACTGGCTGGTCACCGTGGGATCCCCCTGGGGACCGGACTTTCAGCCGCCATCGCGGCAGCCCCACCGACGCCTGCTCAGCCTCGATTCCGGACAGGCCGACTACCTGCTGCAGCTGCTCGATGACTGGCGGGACCGCGACCTGGTCCGGGTGGACTGTTTCACGTTCGGCTTCCGGGACGGCCTGCCGGCGGAGGCGGACTGGGTGGTGGACACCCGCTTCCTGGACAGCCCGTACTGGATCCCAGAGATGCGAGACCTTCCCGGGAGCGACCCTCGGGTCCGGGCCCACCTGATGGCCCAGGCCGGCGCCCGTCAGCTGGTTGACAACTTCCTCCCCATGCTGCTCGAGCTCCTGCCCCTGTACCAGGCCCAGCGACGCTCGGTGCTGCGGCTGGCGGTCGGGTGCACCGGGGGAAAGCACCGCTCGGTGGCGATCGCCAGCGAGATCGTCGATCGGATCAACCGAAGTGGGCGCGCCGCGGCCCGCCACCTGGACCGTCCCCCGCTCAGCGTCCCCCAGGCTCTGGACTGAGTCGGGCTGGCCGCTCCGGCACCTGGTCGCTATCGCGCCGCTCAGCCCATCAGTGGACTCCGCCCCTCGCCCCGCGCTAGGGTTGTCGGGGGATCAGGGCTCGCCACCTCGGCTCGGCCAACGCCGTGATCCCGTTGGCGCAGGGCCCCCGGTCATCTTGGCCGCCACCCTCTCGAGGGACGCGCTCCGTCCCTCCGCACCCAGTTCGCGGCGAAGGGTCAGCTCAGCCCATCCAACCAGGCGAGGACCCCTGGCGGGGCCGGAGACTGGGGCGGGAACAACGAACAGCTGACGAAGGCCGCGGCGAAGGGAATGGCCGGGAGGATGGGCAATGGCACCCGGGCCAGGGCGCCACTCAGGATCTCAGCACCGCCCCCAAGGGCAAGGGTGATCGGCGTGAAGACCATCACCAGGTCCTGATTGTGGCGGCATGGCGTGACCACCATCCGGGCCGCTGTCAGCCACCAACGGCATGACTGCCAGCCATCCGACTCGGCGCTCCGGCGGACGAGGCGCCGGGTCGGAGTGGGAGCACAGAAGCATCACTACCAGTGCCGTCGCCGCAGACCCGACGATCATCGGCGCCACGACCAAGGGGCCGCTGATCCCGGATGCATGGGGCCAACCCGCCGGGACCAGACTCAGCGGGCCTGAAAGCCCGACCAGCCCAATATCCACCCTCGGGTGGGAAGCGCCGTGTCCAATGGCCCCCAGCCGGTCCACCACGAAGTGGGAACTGAGCGCCAAGGGCTGCCAGATGGAGCACTGCTGCCCAGTCCTGGCCGACCAGGACTCGACCCAGCACGGAGAGGAGGATCGCGAGCCGGCCGATGCAGGGGGCCGAACCGCCGTGATTCACGAGGGCACCAAACGCGGGTGTCTCTGGCCCGCATGTCAGGGCGGCAGGCAAGGTCGGCACCGGGGTCGCGGGTCATTCCGCGCCTAGGTGACGACGGTGGGCAGCGACTCTGAAACTGCAGCGGCATCGCCGGGAGGGGCGGCAGCTGAAGGCTTCGCGGCGAGCTCGTGCCGGAGGGCCGCCACCGCCATGGTCACCAGGACCAAGAGCCCAACCGGGGCCAGAGAATCGGGCGGGAACAAGTAGTCACCGAAGAAGATCATGGCTACAGGGATCACCAGCACGCTGGTGAGAAGGACCCAGCCGAACGGGCGGCGCAGGGCCGCCCCGACATCTCCCAGAGCAAGCATCGCGAGCGGAAAGGCCACAACCACATCCTGCGTGTGTCCGTATGGCGTGGCCAACATCCAAACCCCCAATGGCAGGAGCA
>DAHUYV010000069.1 GCA_027306885.1 Candidatus Dormiibacterota bacterium | reverse complement strand
ACCCGACGCAGGTCGGCGGAGGGCTCGGAGCCCGTGGTCGACCCGGCCACCACAATGGCCCCGCCCCGGCGCAGGACGCGAAGGCTGGTGGGCCAGGTCGCCTCCCCCACGGATTCGATCACGACATCGACACCCTCCCCGCCGGTGCGCTTCATGACCTCGCCGACCAGCCCGGGGCCAGAGAGCACTCCCTCGTGCGCGCCCCGGCCGAGCGCCGCTGCCAACTTCGACTCCGACCGACTGGCAACGATCACCCGCAGCCCGGCCGCCAGGGCCAGCCGCTCGGTGGCCGTGGAGAGGCCACCGCCGGCCCCCTGGATCAGGATGGTGTCGCCGCCGCGCAGGCCGGCCCGGCTGAAGAGCATCCGGTAGGCGGTGAGGAAGGTGGTGGGCAGGCAGGCCGCCTCCACATCGGAGATTCCCGCGGGGATGGCGAAGAGGTTGGCGGCGGGCACGGTGCAGAGTTCGGCCAGCGTCCCCTCGAAGGGGCCCTCGGTGAGCATGGCGAACTTGCGGCAGAGAGTCTCGTCGGGCCCCAGGCAGGCGTCGCACTCGCCGCAGGTGACAACCGCGTGGGCCACGACCCGGGTTCCGATCTCAAAACGTCCGGCGCCCGTCCCGCCTGACTGGACCACAGTCCCCGCCAGGTCGCACCCCAGGGTGCGGGGGAGGGCGCTGGGCGGCGCCGACACCCCCCGCAGCGTCCAGAGGTCGTGGTGGTTGAGGGAGGCGGCGGTCATCTTGACCAGCGCCCATCCGGACGGGGGGAGCGGCGGCTCCCGCTGCCCCACCTCGAGGTTGTCCAGCGGTTCGTCTCCACCCACACGGGTGGCGTAGGCGGCCAGCATCCCCATCTCCTCATTGACCTGGCGGCGGGCAGAGCCCCGGGCGAGTGTAAGTGCCGGGACCGCCCGGCCCGGAGCCGGACCGCCGGGGTCAGCTGCCGTACCGGCCGCCTCCGGCAAGTTAACCTGGCCCCATGCCCGAGGAGATCGACCCAACCGCGGAGCTGAGCGCCGCCAAGCGGACCGCCGCCCTGCTCCGCGACGCGCGCTCGGTCCAGCGCCGGCTGGACGTGCTGATGGCCACGGCGATGGCCGTGGAAGACCCCAGCCTGGCCCGGATCGTGGAGTCCAGGTCTGCCGTTGAGCGCCTGGTGCTGGAGCTCAGCTACCGCCAGCGCGGGGAGCAGCGCCGGGCCCGGCCCGGCGGCCGCCGCGGGATGGGCTGACCGGGTCCTCTTCGGGCTGATCTATGCTGGACGGGCCGTGGCCGTAGCCCCGATCCGGACGCGTCGTCCTCGCCGCACCTACGAGGGCATGCCCTCGGTCAGCCCGATCATCATCGAGTCGCTGCGGCGACGCATGGAGAGGGTGGCGCGGCGGATGGCCATCGAGATGGCCCGCACCATCCCCCTCGCCGAGGGGGTGGGCGGAGGTTCGGCGTTCGGCAGCGAGGTTCTGGCGGCCTGCCGAGAGGGGGTGGGAACGCTGCTCTCGCTGTGGGCTGAGTCGCGGCCCCCCTCCCGCCCCGAGCTGCAGCAACTGTCCCGAATGGGCGGCCGGCTGGCCACCACCGGGGTCCCCCTGGACGCCATCCTCCGTGCCTATCGCGTCGCCGCCCTGGTGATCTGGCAGCACGTGATCGAGGTGGTCCGGAACCATCCGGAGATCGACGCCCAGTCGGTGCTGACCGCGGTCGGGCCCCTTTTCGACTACCTGGACAGCATCAGCGCCGCGGTGAGCACCAGCTACCTGGAGACCCGCGAGCGGGCCCGCCGGGAGCAGGACCGCCAGTACGACCAGTTCTTCGCCGAGGTGATGCAGGGAACGGCCGACCAGGAGGCGGTGGCCCGCGCGGCCGCGGGCGGGACGATCCTCAACTTCCCCTACCGGGTGGTGGTGGTCGGCGCCGACGACACCAGCGCGGAGGCGACGGTGGCCACCTCCTGGATGCCGCTCGGGGCCCAGGTTGCTCTCCACCAGTCGTCGGTGGTGGCGCTGGTGCCGACCTCGGTGCGAATGCCCACCTTGCGGCGCTCGCTCCAGGCGGCGGTGGGCTCGGAGCGCGTCCCCTGGCCGATGGCCCGCGGCCCGGTGGCCGGCAACCTGAGCGAGGTTCCGCAGGCGGTGCGGTCGGCTCGGGACGCGCTGACCGTGGGAGGGATCCTTCGTCCCGGCGAGCCGGTCCACGACTGGAGCCAGCTTCAGCCGTACCTCAACTGGCTCCACGACCTGCCCGGCCTGGAGGCCTTCGTCATGGCCAGCATCGGCCCGTTGCTGGAGCGGGAGAGGCGGCGCCGGACGCCCTTGCGCGAGACCCTGGAGGTCGCCCTCTCCCACGGCGGCCTCAGCGAGGCGGCCCGGCAGCTGCAGGTGCACCGGCACACCCTCCTGTACCGCCTGGACAGGATCCGGGGGCTGGTGGGCGGGTGGGATGACGCCGAGGACCGCCTCCGGCTCGAGCTGGCGCTGCGCGGCTACCGGGTGCTCAGCGCCGTCGCCGAGAGCGCCGAACCAACTGCGGCAGCGCGTTCCGACGAAGCTGGCCGCCCCGGTGCCTGAGGCCTTGGGGGACGACGGCGGCGAGAGAGGGTCGGGGAGCGGCCGGGGCCGGGGTAGACGGCTCACCATCTCAGCCATCGGAGGGCTCGGAGCCATCGACGTTGCCAGCTTCCTCTGGTCCCGCCGGGGGACCATCTTCCGGGAGGCGCCGGGCAGGGCGCGGGGATCGGTTGCGGGGTTGCTGCTCTGGACCGGGCTGGCGGTGGCGGGGGCGGCTGCGCCGGCGGCGCGCCCAGCCCGCTCACTGGCCTGGACCTGCGGCATGAGCAACCTGGCCCTGTACGCCATCCACCTGAAGGTGGGCAAGGGAAGGGCACGAGGTCTGTGGGGCGCCATCTTGGGGGCCCTGGCGATCGCCGTCGGCGGCTGACCGGCACCGGCGGCCGGGCGGCACCCCTCGGCCACGATCAAGAGCCCCAGTGTGCACTTCAACCGGCCAGGAGCTGTGGCGGGTGGGGGTCCAAACCGCCAACATCTGCTCCATGACCCGAAGCCACCAGCCCACCTGCAATCGATCGGCTCCGGCTCCAGGCGCGCAGTGCCCGACGGCCGGCCGCGACGCTCCGGGACCTGCTTCGGCGGTGCGGGCGTCAAGCGCCGGTTGAACGCCACGGGATCGAGTTGAGCGCAATACCGGAGTCGCCGCCCCAGCTTCCGATCCGCACCGCGCGGCTGCTGCTCCGCCCCTTCCAGCCCTCCGACCTGGACCAGCTCCACCTCTACCTCGCTCGGGCGGATGTCGCCCGCTACCTGTACTCGGAGCCCACCGACCGCGCCGGCTCGCGCCGGGAGCTGCGTCGCCGGGTGCGCTCGGATCGGCTGCGGAGGGAGGGTGACGCGCTGCAGTTGGCGATCGTGGTGGTGGAGCAAGGGCTGCTGGCCGGGGAGGTGGTCCTGCGCTGGACCAGCGCCGAGCACCGGCAGGGAGAGGTGGGTTTCATCCTCAATCCCGACTTCCACGGGCAGGGCATTGCCACCGAGGCGGCACGAGCCATGCTGGAGCTGGGGTTCGCCGAGTTGGGGATGCATCGGATCGTGGCTCGGGCCGACGCCCGCAACACCCCCTCGGTTCGGGTCATGGAGCGGCTGGGGATGCGACTCGAGGCCCATCTGGTGGAGAACGAGTTCGTGAAGGGCGAGTGGACCGATGAAGTGATCTTCGCGCTCCGCTCCGGCGATTGGGCCAGGGCCTTAACCGCCCCACCGTGACCGGTCGAGCCGGCACGCGGCTGAGGCCGGACACGGCGACCCCCGGTCCGCCCCGCCGCTAGGGGGCCACCCGGCGGGCCACAGCCGCCAGAGCCGGCCGGTCCAGGGACTCCAGGACACACCTGGCGAAGACCCAGAGCCGGAGGCGGTCCGCCTCCAGCCCGAGCAGGTCCGCCATGCGCCGGGCGAAGTCGGCGGGATCGGCTTGGAGCCGGCGCCCGCAGTTGAGCATGTGCTGGAGAGGGTCGTAGGTGGGATCGCCGCAGTAGGGCTTGGGATCGACAACCAGCCACGGCTCGCGCTGAGCCGAGAGGACGTTGCCGCCGTGCAGGTCGGTGCACAACAGCGCCGAGCGCCGGGCTGTGGCCGCCAGCGACACGAACAGGACGGCGGCCTCGCGGGCCAGCCCGGAGTCGAGGGCCCAGGGCCGCTCTTCCAGCTTCCGCTGGAACTGATCCGTCCACGCTTGGCACATCTCCATGAGCGGCCGGATCGGGGTCAGGGGCTCAGGTTCCAGCCAGAGCCTGGGCAGGAGAGAGGTGATGACAGCGTCCTGCTCGCTCTCGGGACGGCCCGAGAGGAGCTCGCCGGGAAGGCAGCGCTCGAGCAGGAGCCCGGTCCCGCCGGCGAGCTCCTGCACGGCGTGCAGTTGGACCGCTCCCCGGCCCGCCCAGGCGCGCAGTCCGTCCGCCTCATGGGCGGATTCCGGATGGCGCCAGGCGAACTTCACCACCAGGTCCTGGCCCGCCCGGCCCTTCGCCGGAGCGACCCAGGCGGTCTCACCTCCGGGGGAGTACGGCTCGGCGCAGGTGACCGCCCAAAGCTCCTCCAGCTGGACCACGGCCGCCGGGAGGCCGTCCAGCCAGGAACGGTTCGGACCATCACCGGGCCGGTTGGCTGCGCGGGCAAGGTTCGGGGGGATCGTAAGGCGGGTCATGGCGGGGCAGCTGGTGGATCGCTCGGGCTCGGCGCCCCCAACCTGCCGCGGGCTGGGCTGGGGCCCCTCCGCCGCCGGATCACGGGGCGGGCGAGGCGAGGCCCACGGCGCCTCAGGGGGCAACCTCGGTGGTCGCCTCGCAGCGCACCTCGAAGTTGACTGAGCGGGCGATGAAGCAGAGACGGTGGGCCTCCTCGTGAAGCCGATCGGCCAGCTCCACGACCGCCCGGTCGGTGACCAGGACCAGGGGCCGGAGCACCACCTCCTGGAACTGGCCGCCCCCGTCCTCCTCCTCGACCATCGTCCCGACCGCCTCATCGTGGTAGGCGACCGCCACCACGCCGGCGTCCGCGCAGAGGTGCAGGTACCAGAGCATGTGACACCCGCTGAGGGCCGCCAGCAGCAGCTCTTCGGGAGAGTGGCGTTCTGGGTCGCCCCGGAACGCGGGGTCGGCCGAGCCCAGCAGCTTGGGCTTGGCGCCGAACCGGATGTCATGGTCGCGGCGGTAGGCGCGGTAGTCAGCGGTGCCCTGACCGTCGTTTCCGGTCCAGGTCAGCGCGGCCGTGTACGAATGGCGCCGCAAACTCCGCTCTCCAGCTCCGAGGGCCGCCGCCGCGAGCACCAGGGTAACCGGGGCAGGGACCGGCAGCCAGGCCCCGCCGGACACTCGAGGCCCCTCTTTCCCGGGCCCGTACCCGCACGGGGAGTCGAACCCCGGTTACCACCTTGAAAGGGTGGTGTCCTGACCGCTAGACGATGCGGGCGCCAAGGTGATCGCCCCCTATACTCGCAGGCTAGGGGGCGATCGCAGACCACGCCCCCAACGTTCAGCGACATGGGAAGAATGAGTCCAAAGACCACGCCCCCCAGCATCGAAGACAATGATCCCGCGGCGCTCCGGGCCCGGTACTCGCAGCTTGGGACCAAGGGAGTGACCGTGAGCAGCGACCCCCGGGCCGACGTG
Organism: Candidatus Dormiibacterota bacterium; assembly: GCA_027306885.1. Classification (GTDB taxonomy): domain Bacteria; phylum Chloroflexota; class Dormibacteria; order Aeolococcales; family Bog-877; genus JAJYXT01. Next base: position 2,732 of record DAHUYV010000069.1, on the reverse strand, counting down.
AGCTACACGGTTTCGCGGATGGAGGGGTGGATCGTGGCCTCGGCGCTGCTGCTCGCGAGCTGCCTGGCGATGGGCATCTACCTGGTAGTCCTACACCATTGATCGGCGGCCCTGAGGTCGCGGGCCTGGACGTCGCCGCTGGCCTGCCGGGGACACGCCGCCTGAGGTTCGCCCCCAGCCCGACCGGGCAGCTGCACGTCGGCAACGTTCGGACCGCCCTCTTCAGCTACTGTCTGGCGACGCCCGAGGGCCGCTTCATCCTGAGGATCGAGGACACCGATCGGGAGCGCTACAACCCCGAGTCGGTCTCCGAGTACATGGAGGCCCTGACCTGGCTGGGCCTCACCTGGGACGAGGGGCCCGAGGTCGGAGGACCCTGCGCACCCTACGTGGAGTCCGAGCGGCTGCCGCTGTACCGAGAGGCCGCGAATCGCCTGGTGGCGACGGGGGCGGCCTATCCCTGCTTCTGCACCCGGGACCGGCTGGAGGAGCTGCGGGCAGCCCAGAGGGCCAGCGGTCTTCCCACCCGTTATGACCGCCATTGCCTCCATCTCACCAAAGCGGAGCGCGAAGCCCAGCGGGCTGCGGGCCGGCCCGAAGTCGTCCGACTGCGCATGCCTCCGGGAGAGTCCAGCTGGAACGACCTGGTGCTGGGGCTGCAGACCTTCGACAACGCCGAGATGGACGATCAGGTGCTGATGAAGTCGGATGGCTACCCGACCTACCACCTGGCCCACGTCGTCGACGACCACCTGATGGGCATCACCCACGTCGTCCGGGCGGTGGAGTGGCTGCCGTCCACGCCCAAGCACCTGGTCCTCTACGACGCCCTGGGCTGGCGGCCCCCTGGATTCGCCCACGTCCCCCTGGTGCTCGGCCCCGACCGCCAGAAGCTCTCCAAGCGGCATGGCGCGGAGGCTGTCCGCGAGTACCGGCAGATGGGCTACCTGCCCGAGGCGCTGGTCAACTTCCTCGCCTTCCTCGGCTGGTCTCCGGGGACCGAGGAGGAGGTCTTCGACCTCTCCGAGCTCCGGCAGCGGATGAGCTTCGAGCGGCTGCAGTCGAGCCCGGCGGTCTTCGATCAGCAGCGGCTGGACTACCTCAACGGGGTGTGGATCCGGCGCCTCTCGGCAGCGGCGCTGGCGGCACGGTTGGCGGAATTCCTCCCCGGCGTGAGCCCAGAGCAGCTCGAGCCGATAGCCAGGATGGTTCAGGAGCGGATCCGCCGGCTCGACGAGGTGCCCCAACTGGTGCGCTTCGCCTTCAGCGACACCGATCCCGATGCCGACCGGCTGCGGGGCCAGCTGGGCACCGCCGAGGCGGCGGACTTCCTGAGCGGGGTGATCCCGCTGGTCGCCGGCGACGTTGCCGAACTGATGCCGACGCTGCGGCTGCGCGTCGCGGAGTTCACCAACGGTCAGCCGGAGTCGGCCAGGGCCCGGGTGCGCCAGCTCATGCGCGTCGTCCGCATCGCCCTCACCGACCAGGAGGTCTCCCCGCCTCTCGATGCGGTGGTTGACCTCCTCGGCTCCGACCGAGCCGGGAAGCGGCTGCGGCGAGCGTTGGAGCGGCTCCAGGCCGGCGGCTGAGGGAGGGGCCGCAGCCGGGTACTATCGTTTGAGGAGCCGGGCTTTGGCCCGGACGGTGGGGCGTGGCCAAGTGGTAAGGCGCCTGACTCTGGATCAGGAGATCGGAGGTTCGACCCCTCCCGCCCCAGCCAGCCACTTCGATAGCAGCGCAGAAGTATCTGGCAAGAGCCCCTGCTGGGTGCTGCCAGCAGGGTGCAGTTTTGGGGCCTCAGAAGCAGCTGCGCAGCACCCCCGCCACAAGGGCGCTGCTGGTGGTCAAGATCCGTACCGGAGATCAAAGTGGCTGCCCCGCATCTCGCACCAGTTCAGGGGGAGGTGCTTGCGGTCCACTGCTTCCTCTGGGGGTCGTGGTTTGCGACGAGGATGCCGGTGGGCGTTGTGACGCTGCCGGTCAGCCGAAGCGAGACACCCAGCTTCCCGCGGAACAGCCGCCGTCCGCTGCCGACCACCAACGGGTGGATTCTCAGCAAATGCTCGTCGACCGGGTCGGCGGCCATCAGTGAGCCGATCAGCTCGCCGCCGCCCATGATGGCCAGGACGCCGGCCGGCTGCGCCTTGAGCGCGGACACGGCCGCTGCGATGTGACCGCGCAGCGTCGAGGTGGGCCGGGGCAGAGGTTCCTCAAGGTTGGTCGACGCGACGTGCTTGGGCGCGTTGTTCAACGCTTCCTTGAAGGGGCCGCCCTGGGCGTTCCAGTGGGCCAACAGCCCCTCGTGAGTGCGCCGCCCGAACCGCCATCCTGCCAGGCCGCCCCGGCCGCCATCCTCTCCCCCATCGCCTGGCCCGCAGCGTAGCCGGCCGAGGCCTACCGCTGGCCCCAGCCGCCCGGTGGGAAGCCGTCTCCGGTGTCCTCATCGGCGCGCCCCAGGCCCTGCATCACTCCATTCAAGGTGAAATGGTTCATGACGATGATTCGATTAACTTCAGAGCTCCTTGGCCTCTCGGCGTCGGTTCCTCGCTGCCTTCGATGCAGGGCTGATTGGGGACGGCAACCTGGTGCCGTACAACCACCACCGCTAGGGCCTTGGACCTCGAACGTCCTCGGTTAGGACGGCGCGCAGTTTGCGGGCGAAGGCTTCGGGCTGGCCGGCGTAACCGAACTCGCCGCCCGCGAAGCCCGCATGATGGCTGGGGAATACCGTA
>DAHUYV010000061.1 GCA_027306885.1 Candidatus Dormiibacterota bacterium | reverse complement strand
TTGCAGGTGATCCCGGTGGACTTCTCGTATCTCGAGTTCGGGGCCGTCATCTTCATGACCGGGGTTGGCATGGGCATGTTTGGCGCCCCCATCCAGACCGGCATCATGAACAGCCTCCCGCCCGATCAGCGCGGCGCGGGGGCGGGGATGACCGTGACCTTCATGTCCTCCGCCCAGGTGCTCTCCATCGGGATCTTCTTCACCCTCATCATCACCGGCCTGGCCGGGTCCCTGCCCGCGTCCCTCTACCACGGCTTGACCGCCCAGGGGGTCCCGGCAGCGGCGGCGGCCAGGATCTCCCAGCTGCCGCCGACCGGGGCCCTGTTCGCCGCCTTCCTCGGCTACAACCCGGTCCACACCCTCCTGGGGCCAGTCCTCGCCCACATGGCGCCAGCCAAGGTCGCCTACCTCACCGGGCGGACCTTCTTCTCGTCGCTCATCTCCGCTCCCTTCATGAGCGGGCTCCATGCGGCCTTCGACTTCGCGGTGGTGGCCTGCCTGGTCGCCGGGGTCGCGTCCTGGCTCCGGGGGGGCAAGTTCCACTACGAGGAGACCGAGGCGGCGATGGCCGCCTCCGCCCCGCACGGAGGTCACGGCCGGGGGCGGCCGGCGGGTTCGGCCAGCCTGCACGCGAACCGGCGCCGGCGCTGACCCAGCCGGCCTTCAGGCCGAGAACAGCCCGTCCAGCCTCCGGTACCGCTCACGCCGCCGTGCCGGGTCGAAGCCCCGCTCGGTCAGCTCCTTGAGCCGTGCCTCCAGCCGCGGCCGGAGCAGGCGGCCGGTGCCATCCCAGTCGGTGTGGGCACCCCCGGGCGGCTCGGGAACGATCTCGTCGGCGATGCCCCACTCCAGGAGGTTCGCCGCCTCCAGCCGCAACGCCGCCGCCGCCTGCTGCTTGCGGCCGGCATCTCGGAACAGGATCGCCGCCGCCGCCTCCGGGGAGGCCACCGAGAGGAAGGCGTGCTCCAGGACCAGCACGGCGTCGGCCAGCAGGGTGGCCAGCGCGCCCCCGCTGCCCCCCTCGCCGATCACCACCGCCAGGTAGGGGGTGGGGAGCGCCAGCTGGGCCTCCAGCGTCTGGGCGATCGCCCACGCCTGCCCCCGCTCCTCCGCGGCCACACCGGGATAGGCGCCCGGGGTGTCGATGAAGCTCACCACGGGAAGCTGGAGGCGGCCGGCGAGGGTGAACAGGCGCTGGGCCTTGCGATAGCCCTCGGGGTGGGCCATGCCGAAGTTGCGCTTGCCGCGTTCCTCCAGCGTCCTTCCCTTCTGGTTGGCGACCACGGCAAGGGGTTGTCCCGAGAGGCGCGCCAGCCCGATGACGACCGCCGCATCGTCCCCTCCCTGGCGGTCGCCGTGCAGCTCTATGAAGTCGTCAAGACACCGCTGCACCAGATCCAGCGAGTAGGGCCGGTCGGGATGCCGTGAGACCTCGACGTGAGCCCAGGCGGCCGCGCTGGCGGCTTCGTCCCCGCGGCCGCCGCCGGGGTCGGCCGGACTCATGCCAGTCTCCGAGCGTCCTCCGAGGTCTGCGCGCCCAGCACCGCCAGCAGTCGGCCCAGGACCGTGCGGAGCTGACGCCGGTCCACGACCTGGTCGATCAACCCCCGGGCGTGGTGGAACTCGCTGGTCTGGAAGCCGGCCGGGAGCTGCTCGTAGGTGGCCTGGGTGATCACGCGGGCCCCGGTGAAGCCGATCATCGCCTTGGGCTCGGCCAGGATCACGTCGCCGAGCGCCGCGAAGCTGGCGATGCTCCCGCCCATGGTGGGGTCGGCGAGGATCGAGATGAAGGGGACGTGGGTCTCGGCCAGCCGGTGCAGGGCGGCCACGCTCTTGGCCATCTGCATCAGCGAGAAGACCCCCTCCTGCATGCGGGCCCCCCCCGAGGAGGTGACGCAGACGAAGGGCCGACGCTCGTCGGCGCTCCGCTCGATCGCCCGGGCCAGCCGCTCGCCGACCGCGGTCGAGAGGCTGCCGCCGAGAAAGCCGAAGTCGAAGGAGGCCAGGCCGACCGGGCGGCCCTCGATGGAGGCCGAGCCGGAGAGGATCGCGTCAGGCAGCCCCTGGCGCTCTCGCGCCTCCTGCAGGCGGTCCACATAGGGCTTGGTGTCCACGAATCCGAGCCGGTCTCGCCCGGCCAGCTCTCCGTCCCACTCCTCAAAGCTGCCGCGGTCGGCCAGCTGGCGCACTCGCTCGTGCGCGCTGATCCGAGAGTGCGCGTCGCAGCCCGGGCAGACGTACAGGTTGCCGGCCGCCTGGGCGCGCGGGAAGGTGCCCTTGCAGGCACCGCACGTGAACGCCGCCTCAGTCGACTGAGGACGAGCGTACGCGGGACTTATCGCCATCCGTGTCCTCCCTCACGGGCCCGGGGCCAGGACCCCATCTCACGCCTGAGCCCGGGCACAAGTCTCACTGAAGACAGAGTCCCAGCACCGGCGAAAGGTTACGCCCCCGGTGGCATCGGCCGCCGAGCCCGTAACCTTGATGGCGACGTGAGCCTTGCAGAGCACGTGGGGTCGCCTTGGCGCGCCGGGGACGGAGGGGCCGGCGCGCAGGCCGGCTGCCGAATGGTGGCCGTCGCCAGCGCCCTTCCCGCGCTTCGGATCTCCAACGCGGATGTCGAGACCTTCCTGGACACCTCCGACGAATGGATCGCCAGCCGGACCGGGATCCGGGAGCGGAGGATCGCCGGGCCCGAGGTGAGCCTCCTGGACCTCGCCGCCAGGGCGGCCCGCGCGGCCCTCGGCGCCGCGGGGTGGGAGGCGGCCGAGATTGACACCGTCATCTGCTCCAGCAGCTCCCCGGACGAGACCTTCCCGTCGCTGGCCTGCCGTCTGCAGGCGGAGCTCGGCTGCCCGCACGGGCCCGCCTTCGACATCCAGGCCGCCTGCTCGGGGGCGCTGTACGGCCTGGGGCTCGCCCAGTCGCTGATTCAGACCGGGCTCAGCCGCCGGGTGCTGATCGTCTCAGCGGAGGTCTTCTCGCGTCTCGTGGACTGGTCGGACCGCTCCACCGCGGTGCTGTTCGGCGACGGGGCCGGCGCCTTCCTGGTCGGTGGACCAGACGAGGAGGGGAGCCAGATCATCGCCATCGATCTGGGGGCGGACGGCTCCGGGGCGCACACCCTCGGGACCCTGCCGGCGCCGGAGATCGACCTCGCCGACCGCCGGCCCCCCTACACCCGGTCGGCGCGGGCGCTGGGGCGGGTGGTGTCAATGAACGGCCGCGAGGTCTTCCGCTTCTCCACCCGCATCCTGGAGCAGCTGGTGCTGCGCCTGGCGGAGTCCGCCGGGGTGGGGCTGGAGGGCATCAGGCTGGTGGTTCCCCATCAAGCCAACTCCCGGATCCTCGCCACCGCGGCGGGGCGGCTCGGGCTTCCCATGGACCGATTCGCCAGCAACGTGGAGCGGCTGGGCAACACCTCCTCCGCATCGGTGCCGCTGGCTCTGGCTGAGGTGGCCGCCAAGGGGGAGCTGGAGAACGGCGACCTGGCTTGTCTGGTAGCGTTCGGCGCCGGCCTGACCTGGGGCGGGGTGATGCTCCGCTGGGGACCGACGGCGGTCGCGGTCGACGACCCGGCAGCCGAGTCCGATCCGGGTTCGGGGGGGCCAGATATGGTCCGGGAGGAGGCAGAGGAGTGAGCGGGTCCAAGGTTGTGGTCACCGGAATGGGCGCCGTGACGCCGGTGGGAATCGGGGTCAAAGAGGCGTGGGAGGCGGTCTGCGCGGGCCGCAACGGGATCCACCGGATCCAGAGCTTCGACCCCGAGCCGTACGGGTCTCAGATGGCCGGCGAGGTTCTGGACTTCGATCCCGTCAACTACATCGACCGCAAGCAGGTCAGCCGGACCGCGCGCTTCACCCAGTTCGCCCTGGCCGCGACCCAGGAGGCGGTCCAGCAGTCCCAGCTGGTGATCGACGATGCCAACCGGGACGAGGTGGGGGTGATCGTCGGATCGGGGATTGGCGGGCTCAAGGTCACCGAGGAGGCCACGCACACCCTGGCGGAGCGTGGCCCGCGCCGCCTCAGTCCCTTCACGGTGCCCATGATCCTGGCCGACATCGCCGCCGGGGAGGTGGCGATGCGCTTCGGCGCCAGCGGGCCGAACTTCGCGTTGGTGTCGGCCTGCGCCACGGGCGCCCACGCCATCGGCGAGGCGGCCGAGATCATCCGCCGGGGGGACGCCGTCGCCTGCATCGCCGGCGGGAGCGAGTCCTCGATCACGCCGCTCGCGATGGGCGCGTTCAGCTCGATGCGGGCGCTCTCCCAGCGCAATGACGATCCGGAGCACGCCAGCCGCCCCTTCGACGCGGGCCGGGACGGGTTTGTGATCGCCGAGGGGTGCGGCATCCTCATCCTGGAGGACTACGAGCACGCGGTGAGGCGGGGGGCCCTCATTCTCGCCGAGGTCGCGGGGTATGCGGCCAGCGCCGACGCCTACCACCTAACGGCGCCGGAGCCCACCGGGAGGGGAGCTCGTCGGGCCGTGACACGGGCGCTGCAGAAGGCCGCGGCATCTCCCGATGAGGTCGACTACATCAACGCTCACGGCACCTCGACGCCGCTGAACGACGCGGCCGAGACCTCCGCCATCAAGCAGGTCCTCGGCGAGCACGCCAGCCAGATCCCCATCTCCTCGACCAAGTCGATGACCGGCCACACCCTCGGCGCGGCGGGGGCGATCGAGTCGGTGTTCTCGGTGATGGCGATCGTCGATGGCCGGGTCCCGCCGACGATCAACTACCAGACCCCTGACCCCGCCTGCGACCTGGACTACGTCACGAGCGGGGTGCGCACCGTGCGGCCCCGGCTGGTCCTGAACAACTCCTTCGGCTTCGGCGGCCACAACGCCTGCCTCGCCTTCCGAGCGGTGGAGGAGTAGGCCCAGCGCCTCCTGGCATTCGCCTTAATCAGCCCTTAAGGCGTCGATAGCCCCCTCTTAGCCACCTCGTCGAGACCATGGTCGCGCCGGTGCAGTCGGCGTGAATGGGACTCCGAATCAAGAGGGAGAGGCACATGATCCGAACGCTTTCGAGCGCGCCCGCAAGGGGCTGCGCCCGGAAATGGCGCTTGACCGTCCTGGCTTTGGGCTCCCTGGCCGCGGTCCTGACCGGCTGCGGCTCGACGGTGGCCAAGGTGTCGGCCAAGAAGGTGCCGCTGGTCGTTTACGCCGCCGAGGGCTACGACGCCAACACGGTGGCCGCCTTCCAGAAGGCGACGGGGATTCCGACCCAGCTGCTCGACGATTCCACCGGTCCGCTCCTGGCCAAGATCGAGGCGGAGGTCAACAACCCGCAATGGGGACTGCTCTGGGTGGACGGGGACGAGGCCTTTGCCGCCCTGGACAAGCAGCACTATCTGCTGCGCGGCTTTGAGCCCAAGGCCAACTGGACCGCGGCCGCCCTCAAGGTCATGCCGCCCGACCACAGCTACATCCCCACCGGCTTCACCGCGATGCCCGCTGTGGTCTACAACTCGCAGGCGGTGTCTTCGCCCCCAACCTCCTGGTCGCAGCTCCTGCAACCCCAGTGGAAGAACGCGGTGGGCATGAACAACCCTGCCATCTCGGGGCCGACCTACCCCTTCGTGGCCGGGATGATGCAGCACCTCGGCGGGGTCGGCCCTGGCGAATCGTACTTCCAGCAGCTGAAGGCCAACGGCCTCAAGGTCTTCGACACCAACGGGGTGACACTGACCGCCCTCACCCAGGGCCAGATCAAGCTGGCGCTGGTCCAGAACTCCGCCGGGATTGGTGCGGCGTATCAGGACCCCAACCTCAAGGTCGCCTACCTCAGCCCCGCCACCCTGCTGCCCTCCGTGATCGGCATCGACGGCAAAGCTCCCCGCCAGGTGCAGCTTGAGGCCGAGGCGTTCGTCAACTACGTCTTCTCGTCGGCGGGACAGCACCAGCGGCTGGTCGGCGACCCCCACGGGGACTCGCTGTTCTGGCCGGTGGTGAAGGGCTACCCACAGTCGCCCTTGGTCCCCAACTTCGGGTCCATCCCCTACCAGGTGCTCAACGCCTACACCTGGGGACCGAGGGAGGCGTCAATCGACCAGTGGTTCTCCACCAACATCGTCGCCTGACCCGGTGGCCGCCAGTGCCCGGTGGCGCCGTCTGACCCTCCCGTGCTGGGGGCTGCCCGCGGCAGCCCCCAGCCTTCTCGTTGCGGGCGTCCTGGTGGTGACGCTCGTTCTCCCCGTGGGCCTCTTCCTGGTGGTGGCCGTCTCCCCTCGGCTGTTCGACCAGGGCCAAGCCTGGCTCACCCTGGCCAGCTTCGCAACCGCCATCCGGCAGGGGGTGCTGCCTGGCCTGGTGAACTCCGTGGTGGTGAGCTCTGTGGCGGCCGCAGGAGCGCTGGTGCTCGGGCTGACCCTGGCCTGGTTCACGACCCGCTCGACGCTGATTGGCGGCCACTTCTGGCCGTTTCTGATCTGGGCGGTACTGCTGGCCCCTTCGTACCTGGTGGCGCTGGGGTGGGAGCAGCTGCTGGTGAGCCACGGTGCCTTCTGGGACCTGGGATTCCGGGTGCCCTGGCTGACCTCCGTCTTCTTCGGGCCTGCCGGGGTGGCCTTTGTCTACATCCTCAAGGGGGTGCCGTTCGCCTACCTCGCCACGTCGCTCGCCATGGCCGCGCTGGGCGGGGAGTTCGATGACGCCGCGCGAATCCACGGAGCGGGGCGCTGGGCGGTGTGGCGGGTGCTGCTGCCGATGATCGCCCCCGCCATCTGGTCGGCCCTGGCCGTGGTCTTCGCCGAGACCATCAGCGACTTCGGGGTGGCCTATACGCTGGCCTCCACCAGCAAGTTCCAGCTGGCGACGTACACGCTGTTCGGCGCCATCGACAACTTCCCCAGCCAGTTCCCGGTGGCTGCCGCTGTGGGCTGGCTGCTGATCGGCGCCGTGGGGGTGGCGCTGTTCCTGCAGTCGCGGGCCCTCCGGGGCCGACTGTACGGCGCTCTCAGCGGAAGGACGCGCCAACCCGCCCGGGTGTCGCTCTCCCGGTGGGGCCAGGCGGCCGGCCTGGGGCTGGTGGCGGTCTACTTCGGGCTGGCCCTCGGGATTCCCACCATCGGGGCGGTGGTGGCCTCGCTGCTCAAGCCAAGCTCACACGGCTTCGCGGTCAACGGGCTGACCCTCGGCTACTACCAGGCCCTGCTCCACGCCGGGGCCCTCGCCGCCCCGCTCGAACTGTCCGCGGGGCTGGCGGCGGTGGTGGCCACCCTCGTCGCGCTGACCGCGGTCCCGCTGGCGATCTACCTCACCCGGGGCCGGGCCGGTATCACCGCCCGTCTGGTCGACCTGCTGCTCCTGGGGACGGTCGCCCTGCCGGGGATCGTGCTCGGGGCGGGCTACATCTTTGCCTACAACCTGCCCCTCATCAACCAGCTGGGGATCCGCCTCTACGGCACCACCGTGCTCCTGGCCATGGCCTATTTCGCCGGAGCGTTGCCGACCGCCACCCGGGTGCTGGTCGGGCCGGTGGCCCAGGTGGACCGCTCGCCGGTTCAGGCGGCGCGCGTCCACGGGTCGAGCCAGCTGGGGGCGTTCACCCACACCCTGGTGCCGCTGGTCAGCCGGAGCCTTCTCTGGGCGTGGGCCCTCACCTTCACTGGGGTGCTGTTCGAGCTCCCGGTGTCCCAGCTCCTCTACCCCCCCGGCAGCCCAACCCTCTCGGTGGCGCTGACCCACGAGCTGGCCCTCGACTTCTATGGCCCGGGGACGGCGATGTTGGTGGCGGCGGTGGCCTTTGCCCTTCTGGTGGTGGGGGGCGTCCTCGCCGCCTACCGGCTGCTGACTCCCAGGGGCTGGCTCCAGGTGGGCAGCCTTCGATGAGCGCGCCCGCTCGCCTCGAGGGCACCTCCGGTACGGGCGAGCCGGTGCTGGTGGCGGCCAAGCTGACCAAGTCCTACCGCGACTTGCGGGTCCTCGACGGTGTGGATCTGGTCGTGGACCGCTCTTCGTTCCTGGTCCTGCTCGGGCCCTCGGGTTCCGGGAAGACCACCCTGCTGCGTTGCATCGCGGGCACCGAACGGCTGAGCGCCGGGACTCTGACGATCGACGGGCGAGCCGTGGCCGGCCCCCGGAAGCACCTCTCGCCGGAGCGCCGCAACCTCTCCATGGTCTTCCAGGACTATGCCCTCTGGCCACACATGACCGCGGCCGAGAATGTCGGCTTCGCCCTCCGTCGCCTGTCGCTGGGCTCCGAGGAGCGGCGGCGGCGCGCCCTTGAAATGCTGGAGCGGGTGGGCATCGCCCAACTCGGCGATCAGTATCCCGGCCGGCTTTCCGGAGGGCAGCAGCAGCGGGTGGCTCTGGCCCGGGCACTGGTCGCACAGTCCCCTTTGCTGCTCTGCGACGAGCCCCTCTCCAACCTCGATGCGCACCTCCGCGAGCAGGTGAGGGTCGAGATCGCAACTCTGGCCCGGGACAGCGAGGCGACCGTCGTGTACATCACCCATGACCAGGTGGAGGCGTTCTCCCTCGCCGATCAGCTGGCCGTGATCAACCAGGGGAGGATCCTCCAGATTGGGCCCCCTGAGGAGGTGTACCGCATGCCCGCCAGTCCCTTCGTGGCCCATTTCACGGGGCTGGCCGGGACCTTGACCGGTGAGGTGGTGGGCGGCGCCGGCCCGGGTCTCATCCGGGTCCGCAGCGGCCCGGCGGAGTTGCGCGCCACCGCCATGCGCGGTGTTCGAGGTGGGGAGCGGGTGCAGCTTCTGCTGCGCCCGGACTCGGTCTCCCTGGGGGAGGTGCGGCCGGAAGCCGAGGGCTTGACCGGCACCATCCGCGACTCCTCATTCCGCGCAGGGGCCTACGATCACGTCGTGGACGTGGAGGGCGGATCGCGGCTCACCGGGGTGCGCTCGCACGCCCGGGCCGGGCGCGGCGGGCGAGTGGCGATTGCCATCGATCCGCAGGGGTGCCTCGCCTTCCCGGAACGCGACGCCCGTTCCGCTCACGATGAGCTCTCCACTCTCGCGCACGAGGCCGTCGACCGGCAGGCCACCCGACCCGCCGAAGGCGCCGATCTGCGGCAGGCGCCGGCGTGACCGCCACCCTGCTGATCGCGGTGGCGGTGTTCGGGGCCTGCGCGGTCGAGATGGTCGAGGCGCTCACCATCGTGCTGGCGGCCGGCCTCACCCGGGGATGGCGCTCGGCTCTGGAGGGGGCGGGGCTCGCCGCCCTCCTGCTGGCGGTGGTGGTGGCGACCCTGGGGCCGACGCTCATCCACGTGGTGCCGATCGCCGCGCTGCGCGTCGTGGTGGGGAGCCTGCTCCTGATCCTGGGCCTGCAGTGGCTGCGCAAGGCGATCCTCCGGGCCAGCGGCCACACGCCCCGGCACGACGAGGACGCTATCTACCGGCGGGAGTACGCCAGGCTCTCGGGCATCCCTCGGTCTGGCTCCGGGCGGGACGCCACGGGTTTCGTGATCAGCTTCAAGGGGGTGTTCCTGGAGGGCCTCGAGGTCGTGATGATCGTCCTCACCCTGGGCCTGAGCTCAGGCAGGCTGGATGTCGCGGTCCTCGCCGCCGCGGCGGCGGTGCTGGTGGTGGGCACAGCTGGAGCCCTCTTGGCGCGGCAGCTGAGCGAGGTGCCGGAGAATGCTCTGAAGCTCGGGGTGGGGCTGATGCTGGTGACATTTGGCACGTTCTGGGCCGGAGAGGGGGTGGGCGTGTCCTGGCCGGGGACGGACCTGGCGCTGCTCGGCCTCCTGGCCGCCTACGGCGCCGCGAGCTGGATCCTGGTTGCCGCGCTGGAGCGGGGAGCGGCCCCGGGGGAGCTGGCGGCATGAGCTTGAACGCGGCCGTTCGGGCCTTCGGACGCTTCTGGTGGGAGTTCCTCTTTGGGGACACCCCCGAGCTGGCGGTGGGGGTCGGTCTGGCACTCGGCGCGGGATGGGCCCTCGCGGCCCTGCACCTGGCGCTGGTCGCGGCCCTCCTTCCCCTGGCGGTTCTGCTGCTCCTGGTGGCCAGCGTCTGGCGGGGACGCGCCCCGGGCTGAGCGTCGACGGCGCCGGGTCCGGGCGGGAGCGGGCGCTGGCCGGCGGCGTCGCTCCGCCGGCCCCCGGGTGGCAACACGGGGCCGGCGCCGGTGATCTCGCGCTGCCCCTGTAGCAATGACTGCGAAACGATGGGTCGCGTACCGGCAGGGTGGCTCCACTGGGGGCGAAGCTCCATGGACGCTGCGGCGAGTGGCCGGTCGCGAGGGCGGGGGGGCGGTGGGCCGCCGATCGGCCCTCGCCCTGCCAGCGTTGCGCAGCGCCCATCGGCGGGAGGGATGCCGCAGCCCCTCCACTTCCGGCGAGGGGCGGTCGAGCGGCCGGCATCGACACCGGCACTGGCTCACCCCGGAGCTTCGGGCTGGTCGCCGGGTGGCGGCGACCCCGGACCCGCTCCCGGACGGCGAGCCTCGGCGCGGCGTTCGCGTCATTGGCGCCGGGTGGCTCCCCTGCTCGCCCTGGCCCTGGCAGCGGCCGTCATCGTCGGCCCGGGACCGGGAGGGAGGTCCGGCCCACGGGCCGAAGACCGGACCTCGGCGCCGACCCCGATCGAGCTGGCTGAGCTGGCCGCGGACGTCCGGCAGGGGGCGGTCACCATCCAGGCCTCGGATCCTTATTCCCAGGAGGTGCTGAGCGCCACCGGGATCATCCTCAGTCGCAGCGGCGAGGTGCTGACCAACAACCACGTAATCGAGGGGACGACGCGGATCGAGGTTCGGATCGGGGGCGTCGGCCCGACCTACCCAGCCGGTGTTCTGGGATCCGATGCGGCGGCGGATGTGGCGGTGCTCCCGCTCCGGGGTGCGCCCCCGCTCCACCCCCTCCCGGTGGGGGACTCGGGCCTGGTCCGCGCGGGTGACGCGGGGGTTGCGAT
>DAHUYV010000060.1 GCA_027306885.1 Candidatus Dormiibacterota bacterium | reverse complement strand
CGGCGGTGGTGATCGTCGGCGGAGCGCTGCCCTGCGTCGCCATCGGCGGGATCAACGCCGAGAACGCGGCCAAGGTTGCCGCCACCGGCGTCAGTGGCCTCGCCGTCGTCTCAGCGATCTGCGGCGCCCCAGATCCGGCGGCAGCCGCGGGAGCCCTGCGCCAGGCGGTGCAAGCCCGGACCGGGCACCCCTGAGATCTGGCCCGCGCGGCTCGCGACGGCCCGCGGCGGGCACTCCCGCGCTGTTTGGGACCGACTAGGCACGGCTGCGACGACCGGCTGTCACCCGGGAACACGCGTCTGTCGATCAATCCCACTCTCCTTCGGGACCTCCTTTTGGGGCTGTCCCCGCGCCGAATTGCTGACTGGAATGGCTGGGACCTCGAACCCGTCGACCGGACTGCCAGCGCTCGGAAGTTGGTGACGGGCGATCGATGACGCCGCCCATGCGGTTGCCCGCGCCCGAGCCTCACCGGGAGCCGCCGCCGCTCCGGATGACGGTCGCCACCCACCCGATCCGCTGAGACCGGGTCCGGCGACCGGGCCCCTGGGCCGCCGGGCCGAAAGATTTGCTGCCCGCGTCGGCCCGGGATGTGTGAGAAGGTACCCGCGTGCTGATCGTGCACCTCTTGGCACTCGCTTCCGGGCTGGCCATCACCGTCACCACCCTCAACAACGTGCTCCAGACCGTCGTCGTCCCGCGGGCGACGGCGTCGCGCCTTTCGGGGCCGGTCTTGCGGGTGGTGCAGGGGCTGATCTCCCGATTGGCCCAGACTCGAAGCGACTACCTGGACCGAGACGCCATCCTGGCCCAGGGAGCGCCACTGGTCCTGGTCCTTCGCCTCGTAGCCTGGATCGGGCTGCTGGTGGCGGGCTTCACCCTGCTGTTCTGGGGAAGTGGCGCCGGTGATCTGGCTGGGGCGCTCCGGCTCAGCGCCTCCTCCATCCTTCCCCTCGGCCTGACCCACGCCGGCTCCGGCCTGGCGACGGCCATCGCCTTCTTGGAAACCGCTTCCGGCGTCATCGTGGTGGCCCTGCAGATCTCCTACCTGCCCACCCTCTACGGAACGTTCAACCGGCGCGAGACCATGGTGACGTTGCTGGAGAGCAGCAGCGGCTCGCCTCCGTGGGGACCTGAGGTCCTCTCCCGGCACGCCCTCATCGACAACGAGGACCATCTGGCCGACCTGTATCACGACTGGGAACAGTGGGCCGCCGACCTGGCCGAGAGCCACACCAGCTACGCCAGCCTGCTGTACTTCCGCTCCCCGGAGCCGCGGACCTCATGGATCCTGGCACTGCTGGCCTGCTTGGACGCTGCCGCCATCCATCTGGCGCTCAACCCGCTGACCGCTCCCCCAGCCGCTCGCCCCTTTCTCAGGATGGGCATCGTCTCCCTTCGATCGATAGCCCGGGTCACCAGGGTCCCCTACACGGTGGACCCCATGCCCGACGACCCCATCCAGCTCACCTTCGAGGAGTTCCGGGAGGCGGTGGAGCGGATGGAGGCCGCGGGCTGGGTGCCGGAGCGCGGCGTGGAGGAGGCGTGGCCCCACTTCCGAGGTTGGCGGGTCAATTACGAGGCCGCCGCCTACGGACTCGCACGGCTGGTCGACGCGCCACCAAGCCCCTGGTCAGGGACCCGGTACGGCAAGCTCGCGTCGTCCATGGTCCCCGTGCGGCCGCCGCACCGAGCTCCCTCGCCAGAGCGGGATCGCCTGCTCAAAGTCACCAGGAGTCGCCGCGCCTTCCGCGCCGCGGGACGTCCCGAGGCGGAAGCACGCAAGCACCGTCCGAGGCACGAGCCGAGCCCCACCTCGGGGCCGAGCGAGGCTGGCAAGATTGACGAGGACGTCCGCCCTGAGGCACCGCCGGACGCCAAGTGACCACCGGCGCTCCCCCGGGCATGGGTCGTCCCGGGAGCTGAGCACGCCAACCGCCCTCCCCCGCCGGCCCGGCGGCTGAGATCCGCGGGCACGGCCCGGCGAATCGACCTGTGAGGGAGAGGCTTGTCGGCAGCGGCCCGGTCTTTGGGGGCGGAACCGGCTCCCCTGGACGGCAGAACGCCCGCCCGTCCCCGGGGGCGTTCCTACAAGGCGGCAGCGCGACGTGGACTAATCGCCCGCGAAGATCGGACCGATGACCGTCGCTGTTCTCTGACCTCGGCGGCCATTCCCGGGTTGGGCATCCCGCGAGCAAACGCTCGCCCTCCCTCATCAGCCGAAGCTCTGGACAGAAGCTTCCATATCAGTAGAGGAGGGCCACCACCGCCGATGGCCGTGACGTCGGTCGGGGCGCCGTAACGACGCTGCCAGAGGACCCGTTCCACCGGTGACCCCTGAAGCAGGCCCGACGGTCAGCGAGGCTGCGCCGGGCGCAGGGTCAGGAGGCAGCGAGCGTGCCGCCAGCGCGGGCTAGAGCGGTAGCCCTGGTATTGGCATTCCTGAGTGCAGGGTGGCTGCTTAACGCGTGCGAATCCAGACCCAGTGGCGTCAGCTCCGGCCCGAGCCAGACCTCTGCGGCGACAGCTGCGCCAACGGCAAGTCCCGCCCCGACGGCGACCGGGGCGTTTTCGGTGTCGTCCGTGACCTTCGTGTCTCCGGAGCTGGGCTGGGTGCTCGGGTCCCGGCCGTGTAGCGGATCCTCCCAGTGCCTCGCGCTCATGCGCACTGGCGACGGCGGGAAGATATGGAGCCCGACCACCGCGCCACCGACTCACCTCTCGGCGGCAGCGCAGCCCGGCGGGGTGTCACAGGTCCGCTTCGCCAACCGTGAGGACGGGTGGGCATTCGACCCCGAGTTGTGGTCGACCCACAACGGCGGGGCGACGTGGGCACGGATCACTCTTCCGGCAGTTTCATCCGGCGCGATCGTGGCGCGCGTCGAGGCGGCCGACGGCCTTGTCCAGGCAGCCGTGCTGGACCCAAGAAGCTCGATGGTTAGGATCGAAACCAGCCTGGTGGCCACGGACTCCTGGCACATCTCGCCAACCAGCATCCCCATCGGCGCCGGTCCTGCCGCAATGCTTCAGCTGGTGCTACAGGGGGCGTCAGGCTGGCTGATCGAGGACGACCGGGCAGTTGTGGGAGGCGCTCGGCTCATCAACGGACGGTGGGAGCCGTGGCAGCCGCCCTGCCCGAATGTCAACGGCGCAGCATTTCTCGCTGCCTCGACGCGCAATGACCTGATCGCCGTCTGCGATCAGGGGGCCTGGGGACCTGCCACGCCCGCGGGCCCACGGACCTACGTCTCGTCCGATGGGGGAATCAGCTTTCGGATGCTGAGCAGTGCCGGCCCAAGTGGGGTCGAGGATGAGGGATGCGTGCTCGCCAGCCCGATCCCCGGGGTGGCTGTCGCTACCGGCGACCCCGGACTGATGGCCACGTTCGATGGCGGCGTGACGTGGACGACCGTCTACGCCGCTCCGACCGATACCTTCATGCAGTACGTGGGCTTTGAGACGAGCACGCAGGGGGTTGCGATTGCGAGCAACGACGCAGGCACCAGCCCGGTCGGCAGCTTGCTGATGACATTAGACGGCGGCCACCTATGGTCTCCGGTGACCTTCTGAGCTACGTACCCAGTGTCCTGCTGCTGA
>DAHUYV010000050.1 GCA_027306885.1 Candidatus Dormiibacterota bacterium | reverse complement strand
GGTGAGCTTCTCGGTCGCGCCGGGGCAGCTGGTCGGTCTGGTGGGCCGCAACGGGGCGGGGAAGACCACCACCATGCGCTCGGTCATGGGGATCATCAGGCCGGACCACGGTCAGGTGACCTGGGCGGGGCATCCGATCGGCCCCGAAGACCGGCTCGGGTTCGGCTACATGCCTGAGGAGAGGGGCCTGTACCCGCACATGCGGCTCGGGGAGCAGGTGCGGTACTTCGCCCGCCTGCACGGGCTGGGGGCCCAAGCGGCCGCCGACCGCACCTCCTCGCTTCTTGAACAGCTGGGCATCTTGGAGCGCCAGTCGGAGAAGGTGGCGGCCCTCTCCCACGGCAACCAGCAACGGGCCCAGCTGGCGGTGGCCCTGGTTCACGACCCCCAACTCCTGGTGCTCGACGAGCCCTTCTCCGGCCTCGACCCGGAGGCCGTGGACACGCTGGGCACGGTCCTGCTCGACCGGGCCGACAGCGGCACCGCGATCGTCTTTTCCAGCCACCAGCTGGAGCTTGTGGAGCGGCTCTGCCGACAGGTCGTGATCATCGATCGGGGGGAGGTCGTGGTCGCCGGGACGCTGGCGGAGTTGAGGGCCCGCTCCCCGCAGCTGTTGCGCGTCAGGGTGGACTCTCCGCCGGGCTGGGCGTCTCAGTTGCCCGGGGTGGCGGTGGAGGCCGAAGCCCCGGACGGAACGCTCCTCAAGCTCGATCCCGGGGTGGACGTCCAGGGGGTTCTGCGCAGGGCGCTGGAGGCGGGATCCGTCGACCACTTTGCCTTCGAGAGCGCCAGCCTGCCCGAGCTCTTCCGGCAGCTGGTGGGCACGCGATGAGTCCCCTGGAAGCGATCCGGCTGGTGGCTGGCCGGGAGGTTCGGGAGCGCCTCCAGGGGCGGGTGATCTGGATCACAACCGCCATCATGGTGCTGGCGGTCGTGGCGGCGATAGTGATTCCGGCGCTCCTGCACCAGCCCAGCGGCCCCAACAAGATCGGGCTGGTCGGGGACGCGGCGCAGGCCGCGGGGCCGGACATCGCCGCCGCTGCGAAGCTCCTCAAGGTGCCGGTGCGGACGGTCCCGGTGGCATCTGAGGAGCAGGCGAAGAGCGAGGTCAGGGCGGGAAGGCTGCCGGTCGCGCTGCTGCTCGGCCCCTCCGGCACCACCGCCCTGGTCCAGCAGGCGGTGCCTTCATCGGTCGAACTGGTCATCGCCTACGCCCTGCAGGCTCGACACCAGGCCGAGGTCCTCTCGGCCGCCAACGTACCGCCCCAGGTGATCGCCCAGACCCTCCAGCCCATCACCATCCGGACCGACGCGCTGGCGCCCGCACCGAACATCAACTCGGGCCGATACGTCGCCGCCTTCGCCAGCGCCCTGCTCCTCTACGTCAGCCTGTTGACGTACGGGCAGCTGGTTGCCTCAGGGGTCGCCCAGGAGAAGACCTCGAGGACTGCCGAGGTGCTGCTGGCCACCCTGCGGCCGTCGCAGCTCCTGGCCGGCAAGGTGACGGGGATTGGCGCCTGCGCCCTGGGCCAGATGGCGGTGACGGTCGGGGCCGGGCTCGTGGCCAATGCGCTGGCGCACTCGTCCCTGATCCCGGCCACAACCTGGGCGCTGCTCCCCGCCGTGCTCCTGTGGTTCCTGCTGGGGTATGTCCTCTACTCGTTCGCCTTCGCCGCCGCGGGTTCGCTGGTCTCCCGCCAGGAGGAGGTGAACATGGTTTCCTCCCCGTTCACCGTCCTGCTGGTCGGTTCCTACCTGCTCATGTTCGCCGCGCTGAGCGACCCCAACGCCCCCTGGGTCGTGGGACTCTCGTTCGTGCCCCCGCTGGCGCCGATCTTCATGCCGGTCCGCATCGCCCTGGGGTCCGTGCCCGCCTGGCAGGTGGCCGCGTCGGCGGTGCTGATTCTGGCGGCGACCGCGGGGGTCATCGCGGTTGCCGCCCGCATCTACTCTCGGGCGCTGGTGCGCAGCGGAGGTCGGCTGAGCTGGCGGGCGGCCTGGCGCACCCCGCGCTGAGCAGGGCCGGCGGCCTGGCTCCCGCCCGGCTTCGCCACGAGCGGGGCGGGGAGCTGGCCTAGCTGGAGCGGCTGGGACCCGATTCCCGCCGGCGCAGGGCGCGCAGGCGCAGCGCCTGGGCCTGACGTCGTATGCCAGCGCCGTCCACCACCATGCGAGTGAACCGCTTGCGGTCCCGGCGCTTGGCCCGCTGGGCCTCCCCGGGATCGAGCTCGTCGAGGTCGCGGTCCTTCATGAGGTCATCATCCCCCTTTCCAGGAGAGTCCGCGCCGGGCCCCAGAGCGCCTAACCCGCCTACCCGATGGCGGCGAGGATCGAGGGGTCGTAGCCCGGGATCAGGCTCAGCTGGGCGGCCATCCGGGGATGGGCCAGCCCCTCCAGGAGCGCGGCAAGCTCCCGGCTCTCCAGGAGCTCCTCTGGCAGGAGCAGAACCGACTCCTCCTCGGAGAGTGGAGAGAAGTGGAGCCCGAGCGCCAGGGCGGCGGGCTCGGTGGCAACCCCCAGATCGGCGGCCCCGGCGGCAATCGCCGCCGCCAGCGGCAGGTGGCCGGGGAAGCGGGTCTCGTACCCGGCCATCCGGGGCGCACCCAGCCTCTCCAGCTCCCGATCCAGCAGCCGTCGCGCCTCGGCCCCGGATTCCCGATTGGCCAGCCGCAGGCCCCGGTCCACCGCCTTGGCCAGCGCCTCCACCCGGAAGCCCGGAGTCGCCGGGGATAGGATCCCCTCCCTCCAGCGTGCCAGCCCGACCCGGGTGCAACCGGTGGGCGGCGCCCACCCGGCCCCGATCGGATGGTGCACGCCGGCGGCGTGGACGACTCCGGCGTGCAGCAGCCGCTCGGCCTCGGCGCTCCCACAGGGCCACCAGGCCAGGTGGAACTGCGACCCCGCCGCCCGCAGCCCCTCGGCCAGGAGCGGCAGGGCTGGATCGCAGCCGGCTACCAGTAGCGCCTCCTGGTCCAGCGCCGGGCGCAGCGCGGTGGTTGGACCAAGGAGCTGGGATGAGGCCACGGTGAAGCCGGGGACGGAGCCCATGAGGCCGTCCCGCGGCACCCCCACCAGCTTGCCGAAGACCTCGACGACCTCGGCCCGTCCCGAGGGGGACGCCGGCCCCAGGGCGGCCACCGTGACCTCCTGGGCCCGCTCCGACTCCCCGAACAGCTGCTCCACGCTCCGGCCCAGCTCCCGAGCCAGACGCAGGGCCACGGCGAGGGACGGCGACCACTCGCCCGCCTCCATCCCCGCCACCGCCTGGCGGCTCACCTGGCAGCGCGCGGCCAGCTCCGCCTGGGACAGCCCCTGACCGAGGCGCGCCGCTCGCAGCCGCCGGCCGGCGCCGCCCACCTCCTCAGCCATCCCCTTGGCTCACCTCGGGGAAGATGATGGGGTCTGGCGCGTGCAGGGTGATGGCGACTCCCGGAGCGAGCGGGGCCGCCCGGTACTGGCTCATGCGGCCCTCCCACTTCCCCACCGCCTCCAGCTCCACGTCGAAGCGGCCGCCCAGCGGCCGGCAGGACACGACCCGGGCCGGGATCCGCTCCCCGCCCTGCTCCGACAGCAGATCGGGGTGCACCGCCAGGACGCCCTGGGGCCCGCGCAGCCAGCCCCGGTAGCCGAAGAGCCGGGCCACCTCCGGGGAGATCGGGTGGTGCAGGAGCTCCTCGCTGCTGCCCACCTGCAGCAGTCGGCCCCGGTGCATGACCCCGATCCGCTGCCCGAATGCCTGGGCCTCCTCCAGCCGGTGGGTAACCAGCAGCCCACCGCCGGGCAGGCGGTCCACCTCCTCCACCACCAGCTCCAGGAGCTCCTCCGCGAGGGGGCGGTCCAGGGCCGCGAACGGCTCGTCGAGGCAGAGAAGGCGGCAGCCCGCCAGGAGCGTTCGGGCCAACGCCGCCCGGTGCCGCTCCCCCTGCGAGAGCGCGGCGGGGCGGGAGTGAAGGAGGGCCTCCAACCCCAGCCTTCGGGCCAACTCCCCAGCCTCGGGCCGGCGGGCCGCCCGGGGATACAGAAGGTTCTGCTCCAAGGTGAGGTGGGGGAACAGCGCGGGGACCTGGGTCACCAGCCCCACCCCCCCCGCCCCCGGCCGCTCGGCGAGCCGCTCGCCGTCGAGCCGAACCTGCCCCCGGCCAAGCCGGACCAGGCCGGCGAGGGCGGTGAGCACCGTGGTCTTGCCGGCTCCGGAGGCCCCCAGCAGGGCCAGCCGCTGGCGCGCCGGGAGGTCGAAACAGACCCGAACCGGGAACTCCCGGCGCCTCACCTCAAAGTCGACGGCGAGCACGAGCGCTCCAGATGTAGGCGGCGATCGGCAGCGGCAACGCCACCAGCACGAGGACCAGCGCGAAGGGCAGAGCCGAGCTCAGCCCGGACTCCTGGAGGCTGGTCCAGATCTGCATGGGGAGGCCGAACGGGTGGTAGGCGATGATCAGCACCGCCCCGAACGCACCCATGGCGCGTGCCCAGGTGACCGCCAGGGCGGAGGCCAGGCCGGGGGCGGCCAGCGGCACCGTCACCCGCCGCAGGGTGCGCCAGGGGCTGTCCCCCAGCAGCGCCCCGGCCGTCTCCAACTCTTGATCCACCGTCGCGAAGGCGGCCTCGGCTCCCAGCACGTAGTAGGGCACTGCCTCGTACACCTCCGCCACCACCAGCGCGAAGAAGGTGTCGGCGGCGGTCAGGTGGATCTGGGCCAGCGCCTGCCCCAGCGGGGTGGCCGGCCCCACCATGAAGACCAGGAGCAGCCCCACCACCAGCGGTGGCATCAGCAGCGGGAGCAGGACCGCGCCCTCCACCCAGTGGTTGAGCGGCATCCGGCCGCGGGCGAGGAGGTAGGCGAGGGGGGTGCCCAGGAAGACGATCACCGCCAGGGCCAGCGCCGATGCCAGGACCGAGGTGACCAGCGGTGCCAGCGCACCGGGCTGGCCGAGGGCGCTGGCCACCGCGCCGGGCGACACGTGGACGAGCAGCGTGATCGTGGGCCCGAGGAGCGCCAGCCAAACCACGAGGGCGCCCAGCCCCGCCACCACGGTGCCCGGCCGGCCGATCGCCGGCCGGCGGGCCAGGATGGCGATCAGCCCGCCAGCTTTTGGACCTGGGACGGGGCCGCCCCGCGATCGCCCAGGATCCGGAGTGGGACCGGCGAGTATCCGTCCCGGTCGAGGATGGACTGTCCTCTCGGCGACAGCAGGTATTCGATCAGCGACTCGGCCGCCGCCCGGTCGTGGCGCCCGATCACAGTGGCCTCCAACACCAATGGGAAGCCGTGGACCACCTGGGTCGCGGAGATTTTGAGGCTGGCCCTCCTGTACTTGGTGGCGTTCGCCGGGTCGCCGAAGTTCAGGGCCGAGGGGAGGGCTACGTAGGGGAGGTGGAGCTGTTCCGCCTGGGAGCGGAAGGCGCTGGCCGCATCCAGCTGGCCCGCTTGGAGCTGGGATTCCAGCGCCGTCTCCGGGTAGATCTGCGCCGATCCGCCGCCGAGATCGGCCGTCAGGGTGGCCGCGGGCACACCGTAATCCAGGCCCGCCAGCTGGAACATCATGGCGAAGTCCTGCCCCTGAGGATCGGTGGCGGGGTCGGTCCGCCCCAAACGGAACCCTGGCTGGGCCAACAGGGAGAAGAGATCGGTGAACGGCAGCTGCCCTGAGGCGATCTTGGCCAGCTCGCCGGCGTGCGGCCCGTCCGGGTAGTAGGCAAGGACCAGCGGGCTGCTGGCATACTCCACCGCCCACCTGGTGAACTTGGGCTCCAGCAGCGCGACCGGCCCCGACCCCACCGAGAGGAATACGTTGGGGGTGATCTCGCCCGACCTGATCTCCTGGGCCAGCCCCAGGGCGCCGGCCCCCCGGCCCAGGTATTGGTAGCCGGTGTGCCGGGTGAAGGCCGGTCCCACGTCCCGTTCCATGGCCAGCTCCAACGATCCCGCGTAGGCGACGTCGGCGGTGCCGCTCACCTTGAGTGGAGCGGTGGTGGATCCACATCCAGCCAGCGCCAGCCCCACGCCCAGCACCAGGGCGGAGGCCGAGGTCGGTCTCAGCACCGCGCCAGTATAGCTTGCAGAGAGCATGTGCAACTTGACCCCGGCATCCCGGGGATCTCGCTCGACCGGCCGGAGGGCGGCGCCATAGCCGCCTAGACTGTTGCCGTGGCCGACGAGTTGACGCCGCAGCCGGCGGTTCGGCCGGCATCGGACGCACTGGCCGGAGACGCCCACCGGGACCGGACGGTCGAGCTGCTGAGCGTCGCCTGCGCCGACGGGCGCCTGCAGCTGCAGGACTTCTCCCGTCGGGTGGAAGCAGCCCTCGCTGCGCGGACCCTT
>DAHUYV010000029.1 GCA_027306885.1 Candidatus Dormiibacterota bacterium | reverse complement strand
CGCGCTTCTGGCCACCGGGGTCGCCCTCCTGGCGATTCCCGCCGGGCCCAGCTCGCTGCTCACCCTCCACAAGGTGGTGTTCGTGCTCTGGTTCGGCGCCATGGCCGTCCACGTGCTGATCCACCTGATAGACCTCCCCGGAGCGGGCCTGGCGGACTGGCGCCCTGACGGCGGGAGGCTCGCCGGGGCGGTGGGACGGCGCTCCCTGCTGGTGGCCGGTCTGTTGCTGGGGGTCGTGCTGGGAGTGGCGCTGCTCCCGGCCGCGGGCGCCTGGGCCCACTACCTGGTCGGGGGTGGGAGCACCGGCTGACCGGCTGGGCGGCCGGACCCGTTCAGGTAAGGCTGGGCTCGACCAGGTCAGCAGGGCGGGACGGCGGGCCAGCGCTCACCTCCCGGCCCGACATCACCCAGCCCATGGTGCCGCTGCGCACCGACAGCGCCGGGCGGCCGAGTGCCGCCAGATGGCGAGCGGCGGCGAGGGAGCGGCTGCCGGTGGCGCAGATGAAGTACAGAGGCGACCCCTCTGGCAGCTCGTTGATTCGGGCCCGGAGCTGACTCAACGGCACCAGGTGGGCTCCCGGGACATGGCCGCGGGCGTATTCGTGGGGCTCGCGCACATCCACCACCGCCGCTCCCTCAGCGTGGGCCCTGGCAAACTCCGACAGGGCAACCTCCAGCATCTTGGCACCTCAACTACTTGCACCGATTTAGGCGGGACCAATATACCCGGGCAGGTATCGTGGCCGGTGGCCCAGAGCGATCGCCGCCTGTGGGAGCCGGTCAGCGCCTCCCAGGCTGACGGCCGCTCACCAAGGGGAGGTGGGCTCGCCTCCAGGCGCTGGTTCCTCCCCTCACCGAAACCGCCTCGACCCCATGGCCGGCCAGCAACCGGGCCCCCACCTTGCTGCGGTGCCCGCTGGCGCAGATCACGTGGATCGGTCCCCTTCCGGCGAGCTCACCCGCGCGGCGTGACAGCTCGGTCAGCGGGACCGACTTCGCCCCCGGGACGTGGCCCCTGGCGTACTCGTGCGGCTGGCGGACGTCAACGACCACACAACCAGCCCGATGCAGGGGGGCGAATTCCACGACGTCGACGGTGGGCACTGACCACCTTCGCAGGAAGCCGAACATACCCGGTGGAGTATATTGCGTTCAGCCCCACCGGGGGGGACGGGCACCCGGGTCGATCGGTTGGGAGGACGGCAGTGCAACTCGAGGCCGAGGCGGCGGGCGATGTTCTGAAGCGTCTGCGCCGCGCCCATGGCCAGATCGCTGGCGTGATCGCCATGATCGAGAGCGGCAGGGAGTGCGAGGAGGTCGTGACCCAGCTGGCGGCGGCCTCCCGGGCGCTGGACCGGGCCGGCTTCAAGATCATCGCCTGCGGGCTGCGCCAGTGTGCCGATGGTTCCGCCCCGGGAGACCGGGCCACGACCGAGGCGGAGCTTGAGCACCTCTTCCTCTCCCTCGCCTGAGCCGGGGGCGCCCTCTCCCACCCCGATCACGGTGGCGGTGCCGGCGCTCGCGGGCATCCGAAGGGGCTTGGTTGTGGTGGCCCACCCCGACGACGAGAGCTTCGGCCTCGGCGCCATCCTGGCAGCGCTGGTGGGCTCCGGCATCGAGCTCCGGCTGTTGTGCTTCAGCGCTGGAGAGGCGTCGACGGTGGGCGCCGCCCGCGACCTCGCCACTCGGCGTCGGGGGGAGCTGGTGGCCGCCGCCCACGTCCTCGGACTGGCGGCGATCCGGATGAAGGGGATGCCGGACGGCAGGCTGGCCGGGGTGCCCCAGGAGCGACTGCGTCGCCTGATCGAGTCCGAGCTCGAATCGGCCGAGCTCCTGGTCGCCTTCGAGCGCGCCGGCGTGACCCGCCATCCCGACCACGTGGCGGTGACCGCCGCCGCGCTGGCGGTGGCCGCGGCCCGCGGTCTGATGTTCCTGGAGTGGGGGGTCCCCGGCGAGGTGGCGGATGGACTTCGGCGTGAGCTGGGCGCCGACTTCGACGCCATGGACGCGCGCCCGCCTTTGCCGGTGGTCATAGCGGTGGACCGCTCCCTGCAGCTCCGCGCCATCGCCTGCCATCGCAGCCAGGACCCCGACAACCCGGTGCTTCGCACCCGGCTGCGGCTGCTGGGACCGAGGGAATGGCTTAAGGTGACGGCCCCGGCCGCCAGCCGCGTTCAAGGGGTAGGGTTGTCGGCCTGATCCCACCGCCGACATCCGTCGCGGCGACATCGGCTGGCCCTGGTTTGGCAAGCTAGGGCTGTGCCGCGCCGCCCAGCCCGTCCCAGCCCGCGACTAGTCCCGGCGCCGCTGCGCATCATCATCTCTGAGGTGACCCCACTGGTGCGCTGCGGCGAGCTGCCGTCCAAGGCGGTGCTCGGCGAGCGTGTCGAGGTCCGGGCCCGTATCTTTGCCGACGGCCGGCCCCGCCTGCGGGCTCGGGTTCGGTGGCGGGCCGGTCGAGCTGGACCGGAGCGAGGCTGGAGCTCGAGCCCGTCGGCGGCGCTCGAACCCGGGCACGAGGACTGGTGGTCGGGCGCCTTCGACGCCGACCGCCTGGGGCTCGGGCACTTCCGGCTGGAGGCCTGGGAGGATCGGTTCGGAACTTGGCGAGACGACGTCCTACGGCGGATCGAGGTGGGAGTCGACCCCGCTCCCGAGATCCCCTCCGGCTGGGAACTGTTGCTGGCGGCTACGGCGCGCCTTTCCGGTTCGCGGCCGAACGAGGTGGGTCGGGCCCGGTTGGAGCTGGAGGGCCTGGACCTTGAGTCACAGCTCGCCTACCTCCTTGCCCCGGAACTCGGCGAGGAGCTGGCCCGGGTGGAGGGCCAACCGGTGGTGGCCTCGCCCCCGGCACCGGTGTGGGTGGAGCGTCCGCGAGCCCTCTTCGGGAGCTGGTACGAGCTGTTCCCCCGTTCTCAGGGGTCTGACGGGCGGAGTTCGGGGACCCTGGCAGCGACTCGTGAGCGGCTCCCCGCCCTGGCGGACATGGGCTTCGACGTGGTCTACCTCACCCCGATCCACCCGGTGGGCAGGACCGGTCGGCGGGGGCCCAACAACTCCCCGGTGGCCGGGAGCGCCGACCCCGGCAGCCCCTGGGCGATCGGCGGCCCGGAGGGCGGCCACACCGCCATCGACCCGCAGCTGGGTAGCCTCGCCGACTTCCACGCGCTGGTCCGGGCGGCCCGGGAGCTGGACCTGGAGGTGGCCATGGACTACGCGCTGCAGTGCTCGCCGGACCATCCCTGGGTCCAGCAGCACCCGGACTGGTTCGCCCGGCGGCCGGACGGGACCATGCGTCCGGCGGAGAACCCCCCGAAGCGGTACGACGACATCTATCCCCTCGACTTCGGCTGCGCCGATTGGAGGGCGCTCTGGGAGGCCTGCTACCAGATCCTGGAGTACTGGATCGCCCAGGGTGTGGCGATCTTCCGGGTCGACAACCCCCACACCAAGCCGGTGCCGTTCTGGAGGTCTGTGATTGAGCGGTTGCGCCAGGAGCATCCCGAGGTGATCCTGCTCGCCGAGGCCTTCACCCGCCCGGCGATGATGCGGGAGCTGGCCCAGGTGGGCTTCTCCCAGTCCTATACCTACTTCACCTGGCGCAGCGGCAAGGATGAGTTGACCGCATATCTTCAGGAGGTGGCCGGGGAGACCGGCGCCTACCTGCGTCCCAACTTCTTCGTCAACACCCCAGACATCCTCACCGCCGAGCTGCAGGAGGGAGGGCCACCCGCCTTTCGCTCCCGGCTGCTCCTGGCCGCGACCATGTCCTCCAGCTACGGCATCTACAGCGGCTTCGAGCACCTAGAGCGGGAGGTGCTGCAGCCGGGAAGTGAGGACTACCTGGACTCCGAGAAGTATCAGTTCCGCCCCCGGCCCGAAGCGGGAGACCCCACCCTGATGGAGCTGATCAGGACCCTCAATCTGACGCGGCGCCAGCACCCGGCGCTCCAGCAGTTTCGGCGGATCTTCTTTCACTGGACCGATCATCCTTCCCTGATCTGCTACTCCAAGACCGATCTCGACCGGCAGGACCGGATCCTTGTGGTGGCCAACCTTGATCCCTTCCAGCCCCACGAGTCGATGGTTCACCTGGACCTTTCGGAGCTGGGGGTGAGAGACGACTCCGACTTTCTCGTCCAGGACCTCCTCGGCGGGACGGAGTTCCACTGGCACGGGGCCCACAACTTCGTGCGCCTGGACCCTCAGCGGGCCCCGGGTCACCTGTTCTGGGTGCGGCCTTGAGCGTCCGGGGCGACTCCCGCTGGTACCAGGACGCTGTCATGTACGAGGTCTTTGTCCGGGGCTTCTACGACAGCAACGGGGACGGGATCGGGGACCTTCCCGGGCTCACCGCCAAGCTGGACTACCTCAGCTGGCTGGGCGTGGACTGCCTCTGGCTGCTGCCGATCTTCGCCTCCCCTCAGCGGGACGGAGGCTATGACATCTCGGACTTCTACGCCATCCACTCCGACTACGGAACGCTGGAAGACTTCCGCCAACTTCTGGAGGCGGCCCACCAGCGGGGCATCCGGGTGGTCTGCGACCTGGTGGTGAACCACACCTCGGACCAGCACCCGTGGTTCCAGGAGGCTCGGAGCAGTCCCAACTCCCCGAAACGGGACTGGTACCTGTGGAGTGAGACCAATCTTCGCTTCCAGCAGGCTCGGGTCATCTTCGTGGACTCCGAGCCCTCCAACTGGACCTGGGATGACCAGGCCGGCGCGTACTACTGGCATCGATTCTTCCGCCACCAGCCCGACCTGAACTACGACCACCCCGAGGTCCAGGAGGCCATGATGGACGTGGTGCGGTTCTGGCTGGGGATGGGGCTAGACGGCCTCCGCCTCGATGCGGTGCCCTACCTGTTCGAGCGCGAGGGCACCAACTGCGAGAACCTGCCCGAGACCCACCAGTACCTGAAGCGGCTCCGGGCGATGGTGGACTCCGAGTTTCCCGACCGGGTTCTGCTCGCGGAGGCGAACCAGTGGCCGGCCGATGTCCGAGCCTACTTCGGCACCGGCGATGAGTGCCACATGTGTTTCCACTTCCCGCTCATGCCGCGGATGTTCATGGCCCTGCGTCAGGAGCAGCGCTACCCGATCACTGAGATCCTGGCCCAGACTCCCGACATTCCCGCCAACAGCCAGTGGGGCCTGTTCCTGCGCAACCACGACGAGCTCACCCTGGAGATGGTGACGGACGCCGAGCGCGACTACATGTACAGCGAGTACGCGATGGACCCTCGGATGAAGCTGAACCTCGGCATCCGGCGGCGGCTGGCCCCTTTGCTGGGCAACGGTCGGCGACAGATGGAGCTCTTCACCGCGCTGCTGCTCTCCCTGCCCGGGACTCCGATCCTCTACTACGGAGACGAGATCGGCATGGGGGACAACATCTATGTCGGGGACCGGGACGGGGTCAGAACCCCGATGCAGTGGAATGGTGATCGTTGCGGGGGGTTCTCCCGGGCCGACTTCGCCCAGCTCTACCTGCCGCCGCTGATGGATCCCCTGTACGGCTACCAGGCCTGCAACGTGGAACAGCAACAGCGCACCGAGAGCTCCCTGCTCCAGTGGGTGCGCCGCTTCGTGCGCGTTCGCCAGGCGCACCCGGTGTTCGGGCGCGGCGAATTCACCGTTCTCGAAGTCAACAACCCTTCGGTCTTCGCCTTCGTGCGATCCTCCCCGCGTGAGGAGATCCTGTGCGTGAACAACCTCTCGCGCTTCTCGCAGCCGGCCACTCTGGAGCTGGACCGGTTCGCCGGCAAGGCGCCAGTGGAGCTGGTGGGGAGGGTCCCCTTCCCCAAGATCGGGCTGGAGCCATACCCACTCACCCTGGGTCCCCACGGGTTCTACTGGCTGCGCCTGGAGGAGGCGCCGTGATTCCCGCCCTGGACCGGCTGTCAGGGCTGCTGGAGGAGCTCGCCCTGGCCCTGCCCGAGCAGCGCTGGTTCGGCGACAAGGGCCGGAGGGTGACAGGGGTCCTGCCGCTGGCGGTGGTGTGGCTGCTCCCCCTCCCCCGCCCCCTGGCGCTGGTGTTGCTGGAGGTCCAGTTCGCCAGCGGTGGGAGCTCCCGGTACCACCTGGCTCTGGCCCTGGAACCGGACGACCATGAAGAGACGGCGGCACCTCCCCTCTGGTCCGGCCTGGAGGAGGGCACGCTGCAGGGATGGAGGGCGAGGGAGGCCCTGGGCGAGCCCCAGACCCTTCGGGCCATCCTGGAGGCCGGTTCCAAGGGCGCCGTCTCGGTTGACGAAGGGGCCCGGCTGGTGCTGGAGGTGGCGGACGGGCCGCCCTCGGTGTCCCCTCATGAGCCGATCCGGCCGCTTGGGGTGGAGCAGAGCAACACCAAC
Source organism: Candidatus Dormiibacterota bacterium (assembly GCA_027306885.1). Classification (GTDB taxonomy): domain Bacteria; phylum Chloroflexota; class Dormibacteria; order Aeolococcales; family Bog-877; genus JAJYXT01. Next base: position 6,130 of record DAHUYV010000029.1, on the reverse strand, counting down.
CTGGTCATCGGCGACCGGCTCCTGGTGAAGCTCTTCCGGCGGGCCTGGCCGGGACCCAATCCCGAGGTGGAGATGGTGGGTGCCCTGACCCAGGCTGGCTTCCCAGCGATCGCCCCGGTGCGCGGGTGGATCGAGATCCAAAGCGGCCCCGTGACCAGCAACCTGGCCCTCATTCAGCGCTACCTCCCCAACGGCACGGACGGCTTCGCCCTGGCGCTCACCTCCCTGCGCGATCTGGAGGGCGACCTTTTGGCTGACGCCGATGGAGAGGTGCCGCCTCCTGAGGTCTGCAGGAGGGCGGTCCTCGAGCAGGGCGGCTCCTTCCTGCCCGCGGCCCGGGAGCTGGGCCAGCTCACCGCCGCCATGCACCTTTCGCTGGCCTCCGCGGCGAGCGGCCTGACCAGTGGCGGGGCGCCACTCGAGCAGGCGGAGCTGGCGGAGATCGCCGCGGAGGCGGGGCGGCACCTGGAGGGTTTGCTCCGGGTCCAGGAGCAGAGGCTGGAGCCGCTGCGCGTTCGGGCCGAGTCGGCCCGCGCGGTGTTCGGCGGAATGGCCCAGCTCCAGGACGGCGGCCGCAAGATCAGGGTCCACGGAGATCTCCACCTGGGCCAGCTGCTGCGCACCGACGATGGGTGGCATTTCCTCGACTTCGAGGGACGACCCTCGCGGGCGTCGGAGGAACGTCGGCGGCCTGCGTCACCGCTTCAGGACGTTGCCGGGATGCTGCGTTCCTTCGACTACGCGGCAGCGGTGGCCCTGCGCCAGCAAGTGCATCCTGATGAAACCAACGCGCGCACTCTCGAGCCGTATGGTCGGGCCTGGGCCGAGGTGATGCGCGACGCCTTCTGGGTCGCCTATAGAAGTCGGCCGGGGATCAAGGCGCTGCTGCCGGCGCGCGCCGAGGACGCCGATCGTCTGCGCTGGGCGCTGGAGCTGGCTCAGGCCCTCTATGAGGTCGACTACGAGCTCAATGCCCGGCCGGACTGGGTGGAGATACCCCTGGAGGGGATCGCCCGACTCGTCGGGGGCCCCAGCTGGTGACTCCACAGCCGTCCCGGCTGTCCACCCCGAAGCTGGCCGAGCTGCGCTCGGGCCGGTGCCAGGACCCCCATTCGATCCTTGGCCTCCACCGATCTGTCGGGGGCGGTTTCGCCGTCGTGTGGCGCCCCGGCGAGACTGGGATCGCGGCTCTGGTGGGGAGAGAGCGGGTGCCGTTCCTGCCGCTCCCCGAGGATCCCGAGTTCCTGGTGGCCGAACTTACCGCGGAGCAAGTGCGCCGGGCCGAGGGCCTCGCGGGCTCTGGGTCTCCCCCATACCTGATCAGGGGCGGCGTGGGAGAAGAAGGTCGGGAGCTCTACGCCGATCCCTACTCCTTGTCTCCGACCCTCGGCGCCACCGATCTCCACCTGCTGGCGGAGGGCACCGACCGCTATCTGTATCGGCACCTCGGTGCCAACTGGGTGCGCCATCAGGGAGTCGAAGGGACTGCCTTCGCGGTCTGGGCCCCCAATGCCAAGGGGGTCCGGCTGGTCGGCGAGTTCAACGGTTGGAACTCCCCCACGCTGCCGATGCGCAACCTGGCGGCAAGCGGCTTCTGGGAGCTGTTCGTGCCGGCGCTGGGGCCGGGATCCCTCTACAAGTACGCGGTGCTGGGGGCCGACGACCGGTGGGTGCTGAAGGCCGACCCGGTCGGGCGCCGGATGGAGCTGCCGCCGCGCACCGCCAGCATCGTGACCAGCCCCAGTCGCGCCGGGGACGATGGCGGCTGGGCCGCCGCCCGCGACGCCCGTGACCCGCTTGATCAGGCGGTCAGCGTATACGAGGTTCACCTGGGGTCGTGGTGCCGGAAGGGAGACCCGGGTGAGAGCCCCCTCTCCTACCTGGAGCTGGGGGAGGCTCTGGGCTCCTACGCCGCCGACATGGGGTTCACCCATGTGGAGCTCATGCCGGTGGGTGAGCACCCCTTCGGTGGGTCCTGGGGGTATCAGGTGAGCGGCTACTACGCACCCACCGCGCGGTTCGGATCCCCAGACGATTTCCGAACCATGGTCGAGGCCCTGCATCGGCGTGGGCTGGGGGTGATCCTGGACTGGGTGCCCGGCCATTTTCCCCGCGACGACTTCGCTCTCGGCCACTTCGACGGCACCGCTCTCTACGAGCATCTGGACCCGCGGCTCGGCCTGCACCCCGACTGGGGGACCGCCATCTTCAACTACGGCCGCCGGGAGGTGCGCAACTTCCTCGTGGCCAACGCCCTCTACTGGCTGGACGAGTTTCGGGTCGACGGGCTGCGGGTGGACGCGGTCGCCTCCATGCTCTACCTGGACTACAGTCGGCCAGAGGGCAAGTGGCTCCCCAATCGCTTCGGCGGACGCGAGAACCTGGAGGCGATCGAGTTCTTGCGTGAGGTCAACTCCGCCGTCTACCGCGAGCACCCGGGGGCGCTCATGGTGGCCGAGGAGTCCACCTCCTGGCCCGGGGTCAGCCGCCCGGTGTACACCGGCGGCCTGGGGTTCGGGCTCAAGTGGAACCTGGGCTGGATGCACGACACCCTTGACTACTTCAGCCACGACCCGGTGCACCGACGCTACCACCACAACTCTCTGACCTTCAGCCTCATGTATGCCTTCAGCGAGAACTTCCTCCTTCCCCTCTCTCATGACGAGGTGGTGCACGGGAAGGGCTCCCTGGTGTCCCGGATGCCCGGCGATGACTGGCGCAAGTTCGCCAATTTGCGAGCGCTTTACGGCTACATGTGGGCCCATCCCGGCAAGCAGCTGCTGTTCATGGGTGGGGAGTTCGCCCAGCGGGCCGAGTGGGATGCGGACCGCAGCCTGGACTGGCATCTCCTTCAGCACCCCGAGCACCTCGGTGTGCAGCGCCTCGTGCGCGACCTGAACCTCGCCTACCGCGCCGAGCCCGCCCTCTACCAGTTGGACTTCCAACCCGCGGGCTTCCGCTGGATCGACGCCAGCAATGCCGACGCCAACGTGATCGCCTTCATCCGCTTCGGCCACGAGCGGGCGCGGCATCTGGTCTGCCTCTGCAACCTGTCCCCCGTCCCCCGCTTCGGGTACCGGGTGGGCCTGCCCTCGGAGGGCCCGTACCGGGAGGTCCTCAACACCGACAGCCGCCACTACGGCGGCAGTGACTTGGGCAACCTGGGCGAGGTGCTGGCCAGCCCCGCCCCCTGGCACGGCTTGCCCTACTCGGCCTCGGTGACGCTTCCGCCGCTGGCGACGGTCTGGCTGGCGCCCAGGTAACCGGGAGCCGACAGCCACGCCCACTGGAGGCGGGCGGCCGGTGGGGCGGACTCGTGGAAGGTCGGCCGGCCGATCTCAGTCTGGCCCAAAGGACTTCGGTTCCCGAGTGAAGGGATAGGTGGCCCGGTAGAACTTGACCACCTGGCCGCTCTCGTCGCGGACCAACCGCAACTCCTCCCCTCGTTCTCCCCCGCTCTCGGCGACGAACTGGTCGGCACCGGTTCGCCGGTAGCGCTCCGCGGGCGCGGCGGGGGTGCTAGCCTGCCGCAGCAGCAGTTGTCCATCCACCCAGCTGAGTGCCCACTCGGTCCACTCCGACCACCATCGACCGAGGATTGAAGCAATATCCGGCGGTGCGGACTCCTGCGGCCGCCACGGCTCTGGCTCCCCCGCGCCAACCGTCTCCAGGATCTCGCTGGCGAGATCGGCCGAGTTGAAGCCGGAGGTCGAATTGCAGACCACCGCCACCGATGTTGCCGAGGTGGGGGCGGCGAACGCCGCCGCCTGGAATCCGGGCATCGATCCGGTGTGGCCGCTGTACACCGACTCTCCTCGGCGCACCAGCATCAGGCCGAGTCCCCAGGCCCTCGACCACCCGTCGAGGTCGGCCAGGACCCGAGGGACTCGCATGGCCCCCAGCGCCTCCGAGCCCAGGACCTCCGGCGACCCGTTGGCGAGGAACGACGCCCAGCGGGAGAGGTCTGTGGCGGTGCTCCACAGCTGCGCGGCGGGGCCGAGGCTCCGGCTGTCCAGCAATGGCTCGACGAACGGCGCGTCCTGGTATGGCGAGACCGAGTAGCCGGCGGCGTGCGGAGCGGCCGGGACCCAGGTGGTCCGGGTCATCCCGAGGGGCTCCAGGATCCGTTCGCGCACGTACCGCTCCCACTCCTGTCCGGAGGCCCTCGCCAGCACCTCCCCAAGCAGCGCGTAGGCCAGGTTGGAGTAGTGCCAGAAGCCCCCCACGGGGAGGACTCGGCGGGCGGCCGCAGCATTGGCTGGGAGCTCCTCACGGCTGGGGAGCAGGAGCGTCTCCCACACCTCTCCCACCGGCTCCCGCTGCAGGCCCGAGGTGTGAGAGAGCAGGTCAGCGATGCGGAGCTCTCCATGGGGAGCTTGCGGCCAGAGGGCGTCCAGACGCTGTTCCAGGCCGACCTTGCCCACCGTCACCTGCTGCATGATCCCCACCGCCGTGATCGTCTTGGTGATGGACCCGAGCCGGTACTGCACTCCCGGCCCGGCGGGGAGCTCGGCCGCCACGTCGGCAACTCCCGAGTAGATCTCGGTCAGGGTCCGTCCCTTACGAGCCACCACGACCACCAGGCTGGGAAGGCGGCAGCTCCGCTGGATCCCCAGCACCCTGCGGCGCAGCCTCTGGTGCAGGTCAGCGCTGAGCTCGTCCACCCCGGCAGGGTAACCGGGTGACTCGCCCTCGTGTGCCCTGAGATTAAGATTCTGGGCGCGTGTTCAACGAGTTGCCGGGTATCCCCGGTCTGGCTGAGCTGTTGGAGCGCTCCTGGGCTGCCGCCGGACCGGCGGTCGCCGGCAGCTGGCCACCGAGCCAGCGCATGGACCGGACGGCGCTGCTCCAGTTCTGTCGCGAGCAACGGCTGTGCGTCCTGGCCGTGGCCACGCCCGCCACTCGGCCCCTGGTCGTGCCCGTCTCCTTCCATATGGACGAGGAGGGGTGTTTCTGGCTTCCCACAGACCCGGGCGCCGCCCGCCTGCGGACTCTTCGCCGCAACCCACAGGCGGCGCTGCTGGTGGGACAGGGGCTTGACCAGGAGCATCGGGTCGTCACCGCCCGGGGGCGCACCCAGGTCCACCGACCAATGGAGGTGCCGATCTCAGTCCAAGACGCCGCCGAGGCCAAGCTTGGCGATCTGCGCTGGGCAGGGGCGTGGGTTGCCCTGCGTCCGGAGCGCCTTCTCGCCTACGACCCGGGAAGTGCTGGAAGCCTCAGGACCTCCCCCGGATAGACGCGTCCGCCGGCGAGGTGGTTTGCCTGCTGGATCGCCAGCACGGACTGGCGCGGATCGGTCTGGGGGTAGTGGGCGGCAGCGATGCTCCAGAGGCTCTGCCCGGCTTGGACGGTGGCCGTCGAGTACTGGGGCCGCTGGCCCCCCAAAGCGATCTGGGTCATGGCCACCACGACCACCCCAGCCACCACCAACGCCCGCGCAACTCGGCGGCGTTGCACACGCCAGGCCGGCTCCCCCCTGCTCCGCCGACGGACTCCACCTTGCCGCTCTGGTGCAAACATCGGTTCGTAGCATACCAAACACTTGTGCGCTTTGCAACCCGCCTAGGTGTTGGGCGGCGGGGCTGGATGTCGCAGCTGGGTGGGCGCTGGGCCACACAGGCGGTCTCTTCGGCGCCCAAGTCCAGCTCACGCTTCAGGTTGAGCCGGGGGATGGGTCGCACCAGGTCGACCTCGGCCATCTCCATGGCGGCAGTGGCTGTGGCAGTCGGGCTAGCTCTTTAGGTGGGGGCCAGGTTATGGTCGGTAGTCGTGTTCGCCTGGGGCCAGCAAGGGGGTGGGCGATCGTCGGCCCCGGCGATGCACAAGGGCACCGAACCCCTCCCCATCCCAGCTGAGCTGCTCCCTTCTGCCGACCCGATCCCGGATCGTCGATCGGTGGCACGGGTGCAGCGACCGATCCGATCAAGGGGCTGGGTCAATCGCCGGGCGGGCCGCAGCCCAGGTCATGGCCTCCGACAGCTGAAATGCGTTGAAGCGATAGCCGGTGGCAAACTCTGCGTCGATCGCGGCGAGAAACCCGAACGCTGGAGCCAGCCGTGAGGGCGACACCATACCCACACGCATCTCGGCGGTGTAGTGTGACGCCGACATCGGGGTGTCGATCGGA
>DAHUYV010000024.1 GCA_027306885.1 Candidatus Dormiibacterota bacterium | reverse complement strand
GACCAGTCCGCCAGCTCCGGTCGAGGTGGTCACCGTCAGTGATCCGCTGACGATGGTGGCGGAGGTGGTCACGAACATCGCGGAGAGGATCCAATTCACCACGGCGAAGGTGAGGCTGTCCGGCACCAGCCCCACGAAGTGGGCCCAGAATCCGGCCAATCGCACTTCGCCGACAGCGGTGGTGCCCGGGGAGGCGGTGCCCGGCAGCGGCAGATCCGGTGCGGGACCCCGCTCGCGGGTTGGTTCTCGCTCTCTGGTGGGCAGCCGGTGCATCGGGGGTCGGCCCGGCTCTCCGCGGGGGCCGTTCGCGGCAAGAAGGTATCGACTGGACCAGACCGTGTCAACGTCGGGCCCGCCCCCGCACAGGGCCGGGGCTGACGGGGCCGGATGTCACCCCCGACCGGCGCCCGTGGGCCCGCCGGAGGCGGGCCCTGGGCCCCTTAGTCGATCTCCAGCAGGCTGGTCTCAGCGGTCAGCGGGTAGTCAAAGCGCAGGACCTCGAAGGGGCGGGCGCTGACCCATTCCAGGAAGGCGGCGTGGAGAGGGTGTGGGACATAGGCCGCCAGCGCTTCCGCACTCTCGAACTCGGTGAGAAGCCCGAACTGATAGCCCTCGGCCCGGCCGCCGATGTCGGCGCCGAAGCGCAGCCGCCGCAGCCCGGGCACGACGCCCACCCAGCTGGCGATCTGACGCCGCATCTCCGCTTCCACCTCGGGCCCGGGCGCCTCGGGCAGCCGGAAGAGGACCAGGTGCTGTATCGGGTCAGCCATCACCACCTCCGGCCCCCTGGGCCCGCAGCTGGCGATTAGAAGAACTCGAAGTACTCATGCTGCTCCCAGTCGGTGACGGTGGAGAGGAAGCGGGCCACCTCTGCCCGCTTCATCATGATCACGAAGTCGACGATCTCCTTGCCGAGGGACTGGCGGAAGAAGTCGTCCTGGTCGAGGGCGTCCACGGCCTCCCAGAGCGACGTGGGCAGCCGGGGGGCCTCCTCGCTGTAGGGATCGGCGGTGACCATCGGCGGCGGCTCGCTCTTCCGGCGGATCCCGTCGAGACCCGCGGCGATGTTGGCGGCCATGTAGAGGTAGGGGTTGGCGGCCGGCTCGCCAAGGCGGTTCTCCAGATGGGAGCCGGGGTCACCGGGCTGACCCTGGACCCGGAGCATCGCGCCCCGGTTCTCCACCGCCCAGGCCACGCGGTCGGGGGCGAAGGAGTACGGGCGGAAGCGCTTGAAGCCGTTGATCGTGGGCGTGGAGAACACGGTCATCGGCACCGCATGCTCCAGGATTCCGGCGGCGAACTGACGCCCCACCTCGGAGAGGACCTCGCCCGCGCCCCCCTGGAAGGCGTTTCCGCCTCCCTTCAGCTCGCGCAGGGACTCGTGTAGGTGCCATCCGCTGGAGGAGATGTTGGGCAGGAGCGGGCGGCACATGAAGGTGGCGTGGTAGCCGCGGTCGTGGCAGATCTGCTTGATCGCCGAGCGCATGAGGATCATGGCGTCGGCGGAACCCAGGCCGGGCATGGGGTCGAAGGTGATCTCGGTCTGGCCGGGTCCCCACTCGTCCTCGATGCTCCGAAGGGGCAGGCCGATCGCCTCCAGGTGGTCTCGGAGCGGGGTGAGGATGTCCCCCAGCTGGGCGAGCCGGATCTCGGAGAGGTACTGGTACCCCTGGGCCACCATGCTCACCGGCGGCGCCGGCGGCGGCCAGCCGGTCTGGTCTGGCGCGATCCGGGTCCATTCCCGACGGGTGATGTAGAACTCGACCTCCAGGCCGGAGACGAATTCGAATCCCATCTCCGCGGCCGCCTGGAGCTGGTGGCGCATCACCAGCCGGGTGGAGAGCGGCACCTCACGGCCGTTGCCGAAGTACATGTCGCAGAGGACCCAGCCGGTGGAGTCGGCCCAGGGCAGGACTCTGAAGGTGGTGGGGTCGGGCACCAGGACCACGTCCGGGAAGCCGGTGAGTTCGGGAATACCCAGGCCGCCGCCCTCCACGAACAGCGGGGGGAAGACGTGGTTGGCCGAGTCCATGCTCAGCAGCGCCCCGGAGAAGTCCATGCCGTTGCGCAGGGTCAGGACGAAGTCGCGAGCGGAGACGAACTTGCCCCGAAGTGCGCCGTGCTGGTCCGCCCACATGATCCGCACCGTGCGGATCTTCTGGTCCGCGACGGTCGCCTCGGCCCGCTCGGCGGCAACGCTCTTGGCCTCGTCGTACAGGCCGTGCTCAGCCACGAAGCCCACCTTGCCCATGGCCAAGTCCTGTGGGGGAATGGTCGTCATCGGTCCCTCCTTCTCGTCACGGTCGGTGTCGGATTGTCAGCTGTCGAACGGTCGGTGTGCCTCCGCGGGAGGCCCCGGAGGTCCCACCGCGACTCCCGCGGCCGTGGGCCCATTCAGCTGCACGGTGGACCCGGTGGCGATCGCCTCTCGCTCTCTCGCGCCGGGGAAGCAGAGGTCAAAGACGGCCTGGTCTCCGGAATGCAGGGCGGTGCTGGCGACGACCGCGTCACCCATGGCAAAGCGCCACATCTGGTTGGCGGGAGCGCCCGCGTACACCAGAGCCGGCCCGGCTGCCTGAAGGCAGGCAAGGTTGGCGGTCCCGCCCAGCTGCCGATGCACCTCGCCGAGCGCCCGCTCGGCCGCCATCCCCTCGGACTGGAGCCGCTCGAAGAGGCGGAAGCCCACCTCGCTGTCAGCGCGGCCCTGCAGCCGGCCGGAGAAGCGCTGGCGGATCGCCTCCGCACCGTCCAGCCTGCCGTTGTGCTCAAAGGCAAAGGTCCGGTCCTCGGCCAGGAAGGGCTGGGTGTCCGCGAGCGAGACGGTGGTGAGGTTGGAGGGGCGCCTCAGGTGCACCATGAAGTGCGTGGACCGGACGGTGGCCAGGCGGTCCCGGCCCTCCTGGTCCTCGGCCAGGGGCCCCGGGTAACGGTGAACGCTGATCCCGCCGGCCTCCCGCCAGGCGACCCCCCAGCCGAACCCTCCCAGCCCGTACCGCTCCATGCAGGCGGCCCAGGGAAGGACTTCCGCCAAGGGAGCGGGCTCGGGCCAGACCGCTACCAGAATCTCACACATCCAGCTCAACCTCCTCGCTTGTCACTTCGCGGGGCGGCCGCCCTGGCACCGCCCGCCTCGGCCCTCGCGCCTGCCACCAACTGCTCCGCCAGCTCCAGGTCGAACGCCTTGGGCGGCTGGTCGGAGAGGCAGAGCAACGTCTCGGTGCGGTGCACCCCGGGCACCCTCCAGACCCGGTCGAACAGGCAGTCGCGCAGGTGCTGCTGATCCCGGACCCGGAGGCGCACCAGGAGGTCCGACGCCCCGGTGACGATCTCCACGCTCTCCACCTCAGGTAGGGCCCGGAGGGCCGAAACCGTCTCGACCTGCTCCCAGCCCTGGACCCCGGTGACGGCCACATAGGCGGTGACCCCAAAGCCCAGCCTTCCCCAGTCCACCTCTGCCCGGTACCCCCGGATCACCCCGCTGCGCTCCAGGCGCGCGATCCGCTCGGCCACCGCCGGCGCCGACATCCCGACCTGGTAGGCGATCTGGCGCACCGACCCACGTGCATCCTGCAGCAGGAAGACCAGGATCGAGAGGTCGGTGGCGTCCAGGGATGCCGCCGGGGAGGGTTGCGGAAGGGCCTTGGCCCGGTTTCTATTAGTAAGGTGATTGGCGACCTTGGCCGTCACTTGGCAGGCCTCGGTTCCGGTCTCACCCTTACATCATAGCGGGCGCTGGTATAATCACGTGCCTGGTGCCACCCGAGCTCGCCGCCGGGCGCACCCACGGTGATGTCAGGGCGGTGGGCGCCAGGCCGACCGGCCTTCGGACCGCTTCGGGGGGTGAGAGACCATGAGCCTTGCGGACCAGTACTTCAGCCAGGTGGGGTCGGGGCGGGAGCCCACCTCCCCGGGCCGGTTCGAGGACCTGGCCCGAGGCCAGGATCCCGTCCAGTTCGTGCCCGGCCTGGAGTTCCGCTACCTCCTCGGTGAGCGGACGATGCTGATGGCGGTCCACTTCGATCCCGCCACCGAGGCCCCGGTCCACGTCCACGACGAGGAGCAGATCACCCTGGTGATCGAGGGGGAGCTCGAGTTCGAGATCGACGGGGAGGCGCGGCTGCTGACCCCGGGGATGGTGGCGGTGGTGCCGGCCAACGTCCCCCATGGGGCAAGGACCCGCGAGGTGGCCTGCCTCGAGTACGACGTCTTCAATCCCCCGCGGCAGGCGCTCCTGGACCTCGCCGACGCCGCCCGCTCCCGGGTCCCCGGGTAGCCGGGGTGGAGCTCGGACTGGGGGGAAGTCGGGCGCTGGTCACCGGGGGCTCGAAGGGGATCGGCTACGCGATCGCCTCCATGCTTCTGGCCGAGGGGGCAGCGGTGGCGATCTGTTCGCGCCATCGCGATGAGGTTGAGGCGGCGGCCGACAAGCTCCGCGCGATTGGCGGCCCGGTGGTGGCGCTGGCCGCGGACGTGACCCGCCCCGCCGAAGTTGAGCAGATGGTGACCGATGTGGCCGCCCAGTTCGGCGGTCTGGACCTCCTGGTCAACAACGCCGGCCGGGCGCACCCGGGGACCTTCGCCACGCTCACCGACCAGGATTTCCAGGAGGACCTGGACGTCAAGCTCTTCTCGCAGATCCGCTGCAGCCGGGCCGCCCTGCCCCATCTGCGGGCATCCCGGCGGGGGGTGATCGTGAACATCAACGCGATCTACGGGCGCCAGCCCGACCCCAACTTCTTCGCCACCACCGTCGACCGGGCCGCCTGCCTGGCGCTCAGCAAGGCGCTGGCGATGGAGCTCGGGGCGGAGGGGATCCTGGTCAACAGCGTCAACATCGGCTTCGTCCGGACCCCGCAGTGGACCAACATCCGCGAGCGCCGGGCTCCGGGGCTGACCGAGGCGGAGTTCCTCGCGAGGACCGCGGCGCCGGAGGTCCCCCTCGGGCGCTTCGGCGAGCCTGAGGAGGTCGCCGGCCTGGTCGCGTTCCTGGCCAGCCGGCATGCCAGCTACATCACCGGAGCATCCATCGATGTCGCCGGTGGCATGGGGAGGTACCTGTGAGTCAACCCGGGGAGATCGTCTACTTCGAAGGGGACTTCGTCCCCAGCGACCGGGCGCGGGTGCCCATCTCCACCCACGCCTTCAACTACGGCACCGGCTGCTTCGAGGGAATCCGGGCCTACTGGAGCCCAAGGCGCCAGGAGCTCAACGTCATCCGGCTGCGCGAGCACGCCGAGCGCCTGCTCCGCTCCGCCAAGATCCTGCACCTGGAGCCTCCGGAGCAACTGGACGCGGCCCGGGTGGAGGCGATCATCCTGGAGCTGCTGGCTCGCAACGACTACCACGAGGACGTCTACATCCGGCCGATCCTCTACAAGTCCGGGACCACGATCAAGGTCACCCTCGCCGGGATCGACAGCGACCTGTGCATCTTCACCCAGCCCTTTGGCGACTACCTGGACATCCGCAAGGGGCTGCGCGTGATGATCTCGGCCTGGCGCCGGATCGACGACAACTCGATCCCCAGCCGCGCCAAGCCCACCGGCGCCTACCTCAACGCCGCCCTGGCCTCCGACGAGGCTAGGGCCCGAGGCTTCGACGAGGCCATCATGCTGACCGCCGACGGGCACGTTTCCGAGGCCTCCTCCTCCAACCTCTTCCTCGTCCTGGATGGGGTGTTGGTCACGCCCCAGGCGACCGACGACGTCCTGGTGGGGATCACCCGGGACTGCGTCATGGAGCTGGCCCGCGAGCGCGGCTGGCCGCTGGAGGTGAGGCGGGTCGACCGCAGCGAGCTGCTCTCGGCCGACGAGGCCTTCCTCTCCGGGACCGGGGTGCAGATCGCCCCCGTGACGATGGTCGACGGCCGGACCGTGGGCGACGGCGAGATGGGGCCGATCACCAGCGAGCTGCAGCGGGCCTACCTCGACGTGGTGCGGGCCGAGGTCGACGACCGGCCCGAGTGGCGCACCCCGGTCGGCGTGCCGGAGGCTGCGGCCCCGGCGCGGCGGAGCTGAGATGGCCCTGGTCCGGCTGATCGAGGAGTCCGAGGCCGAGGGGCTGGTGAAGGAGGTCTACGACGACATCCTCGCCACCCGCAACCTGGCCCGCGTTCCCAACTACTGGAAGGCCCTGGCCCACCGCCCGGAGTACCTGGCCTCGACCTGGAGCAAGATGAAGACGGTGATGGGCGAGGGGTCGCTCGACCGGCGCACCAAGGAGATCATCGCGGTCGCGGTCTCGGCGACCAACAACTGCTCCTACTGCCTCTCCAGCCACACCGACGCGCTGCGCTCTTTGGGGTTCGGCGACGCCGAGCTGCTGGAGCTGATGGCGGTCGTCGACTTCTTCAACGGATCCAACGCTGTGGCCTCGGGGCTCAAGGTGGAGTACGAGCCCCCGGTCCCGCGTCAGGGCCCGGAGGCGGGAGCGTGACCGGGCGTCCGGACCTGCGCCGTTGGGCCCTCAGGTGATCGACAGCCACGGCCACCCGATCACCGACGGAGGGGGCCCGCTGGACCTCTCCTCGATCAACGTCGAGCTGGCCCAGGATGAACACTCCCGGGCGGAGCGAGCCAAGAGCAGCCCCTCCCGGCTGAGCCACGAGCTGCTCGGGGTCCGACTCGCCGACTACCTGGGCTGTTCTGTGGAGGAGGTGCCGACGGCGCGGGAGGAGGCCAGCCGCGACTGGCCGGGCTACGTTCGCGGGCTCTTCGTTGCGGCCCATCTGGACGGAATGGTCCTCGACCCGGGCTGGAAGCTGAATGCCACCACCGCCGCGGCGGACCAGTTCTCGGAGCTGATCGGCTGCCCGGTCCGGCCCATCCTCCGGCTGGAGCCGATGATCGACCGGATGATCGAGGAGGGGGCCGGGGCCAGCGAGATCCTGGGGGCGGTGGAGGGCGCGGTGCGCGAGGCCCCGGCAAGCGGATACTTCGGGCTCAAGACCATCATCGCCTACCGCACCGGCCTGGCGGTCGATCCCCTTGCCACCCTGGTGGCGGCCCAGGCCTCGCTGGATGAGACCACCCACCTTCCCGCGCGGCGGCGGGGGAAGGCGCTGCGGGACCTCATCCTGCGCCGTTCACTGGGCTGGGCCGCCGAGCTCGGCCTCCCCTTCCAGATCCACACCGGATTCGGGGATTCCGAGATCCGCCTGGTGGAGGCCAACCCCCTGCTCCTGGAGGAGCTGCTGCGCACCAAGGAGGGCCAGGCGGCCACCATCGTGCTGATCCACGGCTCCTACCCCTGGCACGAGGAGCTGGCCTTCCTCACCCTCTCCAAGCCCAACGTGTACGCGGAGCTCTCCGAGTTCAACCTCTACAGCGTGGGGACCGTGGCGGATCGGCTGGAGCGGGTCCTGGACTTCGCCCCGGCGGCCCGGGTGCTCTGCGGCACCGACGGCCACGGCAACCCCGAGACCTTCTGGTTCGGGGCGCTCATGATCCAGGAGGCGTGGGTCCGGGTGCGGGACAAGTGGGCCGCCCAGGGGGCGAGGCCGACCTGGCTGGCCGACGTCGAGACCGCCATCATGACGGGCAACACCGCCCGCCTGTACGGCTTCTGATCCGCGCGGCGGAGAGCTCCGCCGCCGGCCGCCGGGGGAGAGAGGAAGGGGAGGACCGTCGGCCCTCCCCTTCCTCACGTCGTCCCCGTCCGACCGCTGGCCGCCGGCGGCCTGCCGCGCTTGGCCAGAGAGCTGGCATTCTTTGGCATCCTTCCGGCCTGGGTCAGGGCCTGGCGCAAGAGCACCTCGACCTGGGCGTTGACGCTGCGGATCTCGTCGCTGGCCCAGCGCGCCAGGGCGTCGTGGACCGCCGGGTCCATGCGCAGCAGGACCTGCTTGCGGCCGGCCACCTCTCAGGAGTACAGCGTTCCGGTGTTCACCACCGGGGAGGCCGGCTGGTCACTGCAGAGCACCACCATCAGGTTGCTCACCATCGCCGCCTTGCGCTCTTCGTCCAGATCCACGATGCCGCGCCTGTTCAACTGCTCCAGGGCCATCTCCACCATCCCCACGGCTCCGTCGACGATCCGCGAACGAGCCGCCACGACCGCGGTGGCCTGCTGCCGGCGCAGCATCGCCTGAGCGATCTCCGGAGCGTAGGCGAGGTGGCTGATGCGCACCTCCACGATCTCGACTCCGGCGATGGCGACCCGCTCCGCCACCTCCTCCGCGAGCTCTCCGGCCACCTGGTCGGTGGAGCCGCGCAAGGAGATGCCCGGCGTC
>DAHUYV010000022.1 GCA_027306885.1 Candidatus Dormiibacterota bacterium | reverse complement strand
CGGCAGCATCGACGGCACCGGTGAGCTGGTCCGGGCCAAGATGGCCGACTGGCCCCAGCTCGACCTCCTCCGCCTTCCCCGCAACCAGGGCAAGGGGGCCGCGGTGCGAGCGGGGATGCTCCAGGTCTCGGGCATGCGCCGTCTGTTCACCGACGCCGACCTCTCCACCCCGATCGAGGAGCTGGCCAAGCTGGAGGCCGAGCTGGAGCGGGGGGCGGGCGTCGCGATCGGGTCGCGCGCTGTCGCCGGCTCCCGGGTGGAGCTGCACCAGCCGTTCCATCGGGAGCTCATGGGCAAGGCTTACAACCGGCTCCTCCAGCTGGCGGCGCTGCCGGGGCTCCACGACACCCAGTGCGGCTTCAAGCTGTTCAGCGCCGACGCCGCCCTCTCCTGCTTTCCCGAGCTGGAGTGCCCCGGCTTCGGCTTCGACGCCGAGGTTCTGCTCCGGGCCCGGGCCGGCGGGATCCGGATCGCTGAGGTGGGGGTGACCTGGCGCAACTCCAGGGGCACCACTGTCAGCTCGGTTCATGATGGCGGGCAGATGCTCTTCGAGTTGCGCCGGCTGCGGAGCTGCCGCCGTCGGCTGGCCCGGGCGCTCCAGCAACCTTGACCGAGGGGCTGTTCCCTCCCCATCCGGGGGCGCTGGCGGCGCAACGGCTCGGTCGGCAACTGCTCGACATCTGTGGCTCCAAGCCCTCCAGGCTGGCGGTGGCGGGCGCCCTGGTCCTCGGCGGTGCCGCCGCTGGACTGCGCCTGCCGTCGGCGGCGGAGTTCTCCCAGCTGGCGGCGGGGGAGGAGCTGCGCCGCCTCGGGGCGCAGGCGGCGTTCATGGCCGCTCCCGGGGCGGTGCTCGATCTGCGCACCTGGCTCTCCGACCTCCTGGTGCTGAGCCTCTTCCGGGATGGCGGTGTGCCCCTCCTGATCGGCCTGGGGGCGGTGCTGGGCGCCGGCTTCGGCGGGGTGGTCGCGGTGGCCGCCCTTCGCGCCCGCGCCCATCCGCTGGCGATGGGGCTGGGCGGCGGGCTGGCCATCCTCGGTCTCAGCCAGCTGCCCCCGACCGCCTCGACCTACTGGCTGGCGGTCTTCGCCGCCGCCCTCCTCTTCCTGCTCCGGGAGCTGGCCGGCGGGCGGCGCTGGGCCGCCGCCGCCATCCTCGGGCTCTGCGTGCTCTGGGCCAACCTGGAGTCGGCGGCGGTCCTGGTCCCCCTGCTCCTGCTGCTGGTCTGGCTGGCCGGCCGGATCGACCGGCGCTCCAAGCTGGTGCGGGCCGCGCCCCCCCTGCTCCTGGTCGTGGGGGCGGCGCTGGCGATCTGCCTCAACCCCGACGGCGTCCTCATCTACTCTCGGCTGCCGCTCAGCCTGGGCCAGGGGGGAGCGAACCCTGCGCTGGCGCTCTGGTCCAGCCCCGACTTTCACAGCTGGTCGATGCGGCTGGTGGAGCTGGCGGCGCTGGCGCTGCTGGCCGGATACCTTTTGGCGGGACGGCGGCTGCCCCGCCAGGACGCGCTGGTCGGGCTGCTGGCGGCGGCGGCCTCCCTCTTGTGGGCCTTCTACCTCCCCTTCCTCGTGGCGGTGGTGGCGATCCAGGCGCCGGTCCACCTGGGCTCGGGACTGGCGAGCCCACCGGCCCTTGGCTCGCGCCGGCCAAAAGGGCGCTCTCTGCCCCTGTTGGCCGCCGCCCTGCCGCTGCTGCTGGCGGCGGCGCTCCTCTCCCGCTCGGCGCTGCAGGTGGCGGCGCACGGCGGGGCCACCGTCCAGGTCGGCCGCAGCGTGCCGGCGGCGGCGGCCGATTGGCTGCAAGCCCACCCGGTGGCCGGGGTCTGGTACACGAGCCCTGACTTCGGCGACTACCTGGCCTCGCGCTTCCCCTCCGGCCATCACCTGATGTGCACCACCAACCCGGTCACCGCCGGAGCCGCGGGACTGGGTGCCTGCGTGCGGCTCTCCGAGCTGACCCAGGGGGTGATGGGGCTGCTGGCCGGTGCCCACGCCCGGCTGGCGGTGCTGCCCCGAGCCGACCCGGGCGTGGCCTTCCTCGAGGCTGAGGGGTGGCGGACCCGGTATCTTGATGGGGTGGCGGCGGTCCTGGCCCCGCCTCCCAGCGGGCCCTAAGCTCGCTCTCATATCCTGGCCGCGGCCGGATGAACCGCAGCGGAGAGGTGGATGTCGAAGAAGTCGATGGCGGAGCGGAGGCAGGCGCAGTCCGCGCCCCGCGGCCCGGGCGGCCGGGGGGGCAATGGTCGGGGCCAGACGCCGCGGAGCGGCCCCCAATACCGCCGCCAGAAGAGCTCCGCCCGCCGACCGTGGGGGCTGTTCGCCGCCATCGGCGCGGTGGTCGCCGTCTTCGTGGTGGTGATCCTGGTCGCCGAGCTGACCGCGGCGCCCACCGGGCAGGACACCCAGGTGCTGCCGGCGCCGGCGTCGGTGGTCAGGGTGATCACCCATCTCCCCACCGCCAACCTGACCAAGGTGGGGAAGGGCGCCGTGAACTTCCCGCCCCGGGCCGTCCCCTCGCCCATCAACCTCACCAGCGGTGGCAAGCCCGAGGTGCTGTACATCGGGGGGGAGTACTGCCCGTACTGCGCCCTGGAGCGCTGGACCTTGGTCGGGGCGCTCAGCCGGTTCGGCTCCTTCGCCCACCTCAAGATCATCCGGGGGTCGGCGACCGACTCCGCCGGGCTGAACATCGCCACCTTCACATTTGCCCACGGGGTCACCTACACCAGCCCCTACATCTCCTTCGTGGGGCGGGAGCTGTACAGCAACGTGCCGGACAGCAAGAGCAGCAACGGCTACGCGCCCTTCCAGAGCCTGACCGCGGCGGAGGCGAGCCTTTTCACCAATCTCGGGCAGGGGGGCTTCCCCTTCGTCGACTTCGGCGGCAAGGTGGCCCAGGTGGGCTCCGAGAGCACCTCGCCGGGGCCCCCCGGTCTCGAGGGGTATGACTGGCAGCAGATCGCCAATCTGCTCACCAAGCCGAGCAGCACCCCGGCCCAGATGATCCTCGGCGGGGTCAACTACGACACCGCAGCGATCTGCCTCATGACCGGCAACCGGCCGGGCTCGGTCTGCGGGCAGCCGCTGATCAGTCAGATGGAGAGCGGCCTCTGAGCAAGGCGAAGACTCGGCGCCGGGTGCTGCCCCCGCCGGGCTCGGGCCCGAGGACCGGGGGGGTAGAGGAGAGGGAGCCGGACGGCACCGGCCGGGCCGGGGCGCTCTGGCTGATGCTGCTGTCGGTCGCCGGGATCGGGGACGCCGTCTACCTGACCGTCGCCCACTACGCCAACGTTCCGGTGTTCTGCAGCTCGACCGGGATCGTGGACTGCGCCCGCGACCTCACCGGCCCGTACTCCGTGGTGCCCGGGACCTCGGTTCCGATCACCGTGCCCGGCCTGGGGTTCTTCCTCGTCAGCCTGGCCCTGGCCCTGGCCCAGTACCTGCGTCCCGGGCGGTTCGATCTCCGCCGGGCCCATTTCGGCTGGGCTGCCCTCGGGCTGATCGCCGTCTTCTACCTGGTCTTCGTGGAGCTGGTGGAGGAGAAGGCGATCTGCCTTTGGTGCACCGGGGTGCACGTGGCGATCATCCTCATCCTGATCATCACGGCCTGGCGGCTGCGTCCCCCCGAAACGACCTAGAGGGGGGGCCGAAGCGGCCCCTGGCCGTCGGCCGCTCTCCCCACCGGGGAGGGCTATCGGAACCGGCCCGTGACAGGAAGTTCGGCGGGCGCCCATAGAATCGAGCCTGTGCCAGGGCCCAGCACTGGAGCCCAGAGCCCCAAGAGGTCGAGCCACTCATTGCACGGACCAGGTCAGAGCGGGGGGGCCAGCGCCGCTTCCCCTCTTTGGCTCCCTGACCGCCGCTCCCTCCCGAGCGGGGCCCCGAACCCCGGGGGCCGGCTCCGGTGAGCAGCGGAGTGCCGCTGGGCTCCCAGCTGGCTCCGGGGCAGCTGATCCGGGAGCGCCCGCGGGCCGCGCCCAGCACCCTGCGCTGGCGGGTGGGGATGCCGGTCACCTTCGTCGGTCTCAGCTTCCTGGTCACCCTCCCGCTCTGGCTGGGCTCCCGGCCCCGCCTGCCGGGCTACGGGGCGGACACCGCCCTGCACCTCTGGTTCTTCAGCTGGTTCCCCTACGCGATAAGCCACGGGATCAACCCCTTCGTCACCACCATCGGGACCTACCCGATGACCTCGAACCTGCTCTGGAACAACGCCGACCTGCCTCTCGGGCTCCTCTCCTGGCCGCTCTTCCATCTGGTCGGGGCCGCCGTAGCCATGGGGATCGTGTACGGCCTTCTGCTGGCCGCCGCGGCCTCAGCGATGGCCTGGCAGCTGCGGCGCCATGTCCGCCATCCCAGCTCGGCCTGGCTGGGCGGGCTTCTCTTCGGCTTCAGCCCCTTCGCCCAATCGGAGATGGCCGCCGGCCACCTCACCCTGGTGAACACCGCGACCCTTCCGCTCGGGTGGTGGGTGGGCGAGAGGGCGCTCGGCTCGCTCCGGTCGCGCCGGCACCGGGTGCTGTGGGGCATGGCGGCGGGCGGCTGGCTGGTGCTTCAGTACTGGGTGGGCAAGGAGCTGCTGGCCACGACAGCGCTCATGGGGGTCCTCCTCCTCGCCCTCAACTTCCGCTCCGTGGTGAGGGCCGGCCTCGGCTGGCTCCGCGGGGTTGGGCCCTTCCTCCTGGCGGCGCTCGGCCTCTTCGCCCTGCTGATGGCCTTCCCCCTGGCAGTCCAGGCGTCCTCGGGAGTCCCGCTGGGGGTGCCCACCGTGGTGTCCCCCAAGACAAATGTGATCGACCTCCTGGCGTTCCTGCTGCCCGGGTACTCGCAGCTGCTCGGCCTCGGCTCCCTCGGGGCGCTGAACGGGCACTTCAGCGGGGTCTTCCTGGAGACCGACGCCTATCTGGGGCCGCCGCTCCTGGCGCTGGCGGCCTGGGTGGCGGTGCGCCGGCGCGCCGATCCGCTGGTCCGGATCGGCGCCAGCTGTGCCGCCCTCGGCGCGGTTTTGGCCCTCGGGGGCGACCTCCACGTGGCCGGTGTCGACACCAGGATCCCCCTGCCCTGGCTGCTCTTCGAGCACCTCCCCATCTACGCCAAGGTGGTGCCCAGCCGGCTCACGGTGTTCGTGGTGGCCGGAGTCGCCTGCCTCCTGGCGGCCGGGTGGGATCAGATCATGGAGGCCGCCCGTCCGGGCGTGCGGGCCACCTCCCTCGGGATCCTGCTGCTGCCCCTGCTTCCGAGCTCAGGGCTGGTCTCGGGGTGGGCGGGCTTCCCCGTGTCCCTGCCCGCGGTGCTGACCTCGGCCCCCTTGATGCGCCTCCCTGCCGGCGCTCCGATCGTCACCGTGCCGATCACCACCCCGGACAACCACGGCCTGACCATGTACTGGCAGGCGGTCCTGGGGTTCCGCTACGCCCAGCCCTTCGGATACCTCCTCCACGAGAGTCCCGGAGGAGTTCTCACCGACGCCAACCCGCCCTCCCCGCTGGAGGCGGTGCTCAGCCAGATGAGCGCCGGGAACCCGGCGCCTTCAGGGGTCAGCAGCGCCGAGGTGCGCTCTCAGCTGCGCTCCTGGCGGATCGCGGCCCTGGTGGTCACCCCGCAGCGCGGCCTTGCGGCCGAGGTGCGCAGCTGGGAGGGGATCCTCGGCCGTCCCCCCCGGATGATCGACGGGGCGGCCGTGTGGTTCAGCCCGGGCCGAGCACCTGCCTGAGGCCGAAGGGGCCCTTCTTCCTCAGGCGCAGGCGGCCAGCCCCCGGGCCCGCCACTGGGCGGACGTCGGCGGCGCCGGGAGGTGCAGGCGGGGGAGAAGGCTGGTGCGCAAGAACGCCTCGTAGCCGCGGTCCCGGTACACGAGGGTCCAGCTGGGCTCGCGCTCCAGGGCGAGGGAGAAGGGCATCCCCCGGTTGTACAGGACCACCTGGCTGGGGCTGGAGTTGAGCCGGCCCAGCCACCCGGGAAGGAGGTCGACGATCGAGGCGTAGCGGCGCAGGGCGTTGGAGCCCATGAGCGCGGCGTCGCCGAAGATGTACACCTTGTCGCGGGGGAGCTCGTAGGCGAGGAACCCCCCGTCCCCGTACACATTGAAGATGTCCAGCCCTCCCGGACCCGGCTTCAGCCAGGCGGCGGCGCAGACCGGGAAGGGGCTGGTGTACGTCGTGGAGGCGAGGGCCACGCTGGACTGGGTGGTCACCTGCCAGCCCAACCACCCCATCAGCCCCAGCAGGCACACCGCCTCGACCACGGCCACGGGGAGCGGCTGGATCGGCCTCAGCCTGAGCCGCCAGCGCTGGGCCAGCTGGCGACGCACCTGGTCGGCGAGGACCATCCACCAGGGGGTGGCGGCGACCACCAGGATGACCAGGTTGCGCACCGACTGGAGGGTGACCAGCAGGGAGAGGCCGAGGACCGCCAGGTCGCGCAGCGGCAGCCCCCGCCGCCGGACCACGAGGTAGGCGAGGGAGAGGATGAAGAGGAGCAGGGCCACCAGCAGGGGGTTGTGGAAGTCCGGGCTGCTCCACTCCAGGATGAACGCCTGCTGGGCCGAGCTGAACTGGGTCTGGAAGGGGTAGGGCACGATCGCGGGCCCGTTGGGGTTGATGAGGCAGGCGGCCAGCGCGCAGGCGCTGGCTCCCCCCAGGCGGGCGAGGCTCTGGACCTCGGCCCGGGTCCGTCTCCCGAAGGCGGCGCTCGCCGCCTCGGCAGCGAGGATGGCGCCGAGGAAGATCAGACCGATGATGAAGCCCGCCTCCAGGTCGGTCCAGAGTAGGAAGACCGGCCCCAGCCAGAAGGCCACGAGCCCCCCCCGGCGCAGCTGCAGCTCCACCAGGAGGAGGGTCACGGCCAGCAGGCAGTAGGTCTCCACCTGCGACCTGGGACCGAGGATGGGGTAGGCGGTGAAGGCGGCGAAGAAGAGGGCCACCCCCACGGTGAGACCGCTGACCGGGGCGATGACCCGGGCCCGCGCCCAGATGGCCAGCAGCATGGCCAGGGTCACCAACCAGTACCCGAGCACCACCGCCGGGCGCCCGCCCGCGGCCACCGCGGCCGCCATCCAGACCTCACTCAGCCACTCCTGCAGGACCCAGTGGTGGTTCACCGAGATGAACGCGTAGGGGTTGAGGCGGATCAGGCGGCCGGTGGCCAAGAGAGTGTTCCCGTTGCGCAGGTGCCACCAGAAGTCGGGGTCGGTCACCTGGGGGTGGGCCTCCAGCATTCCGGCCAGGAGTCCGACCAGGGCCACGAATCGGGGCATCGAGAGGTGGCGGAGGAGCCGGGAGCCGGCCCCGGAGGCTACCGTTCCGGTGGCCAAGCGGCTGCCCTCTTCCTGATCACCGGCGCAGTGTAGGGAAGGGGGTGGGCCCCGAGGGCGGTCGTTGCGGAGCTGCGGCAGGTCGGTCACGGCGCTGCCCGGGCTCTGGCCAAGTAACCTTAGCCTGTGGCCGTGGCTCCCGCGTCACCTCCGAGCCGCCCCTTGGGGGATCTCCAGCAAGCGCTGCTTCAGGAGACGTCCAAGGTGGAGGAGAGTCTTCTGGCTCTCGACGAGGAGGTGATGCGCCTCCTGTCGGGGCTGGACCAGACGGCCGAGCGGATCGAGGACGCCGAGATAGTCCGTCGGCACGTGCTCCGGGACCACGTCCGCTATGCGGCGGTCGAGGTGGAGGCCGCCATCGTGCGCTGCCACGCCCTGCAGCAGGAGGCGGTGCTGGCCCGGGCCCGCCTGATCTCATGCCGATCTCGCGCTCGCGAGCTCCGCCGCTGGCACGTCCTGCTCAAGGCCACGGCCGAGCAGCTGGACGACCACCGCTCCCCGGACGGGACCCTGGAGGAGGGGCTGGCCCGGTACCGGAGCGCCTCCCGTCAGGTGTTCCAGATCATCGAGGAGGAGCGCGTGCGGATCGCCCGGGACATGCACGACGGGCCCGCCCAGTCGCTCTCCAACCTGGTGCTGCGCGCGGAGATCCTGGAGCGGCTGGTGGACCGGGAGCCGGAGCGTGCCAAGGCTGAGATCCAGAGCTTCAAGGACTCGGTCAAGGGGGTGCTGGACGAGACCCGGGATTTGATCTTCGATCTCCGGCCCATGACTCTCGACGACCTGGGGGTGATCCCGACGCTGCGCCGGCTGGTCAACGAGTACAAGGAGCGGGAGGGGGTGGAGGCGCGGCTCTCGGTGATCGGAGCCGAGCGGCGGCTGCCCCCGGAGACCGAGGGGGCGCTGTTCCGCATCGTCAAGGAGGCGCTGGTGAACGTCCGTAAGCACGCCAATGCCCGGACCCTCGACGTGCTGATCAACCTCCAGCCCCAGCGGGTGAGCGCGGTCGTCAAGGACGACGGCGAGGGATTCGACCTGGCCGCCGTGGAGCAGCGACTGGCTCGCGAACCCCATTTCGGGATCATCTCGATGCGGGAGCGCGCCGATCTCGAGCACGGCCAGCTGGAGGTGCTCTCCCAGGTGGGCAAGGGCACCGAGGTTCGGGTGACGCTGCCCATCCCCTGACCCAGCTCGCCGGGGAGGGACCGGCGGTGCTGCCGGCCCCGACTAAGAGTTGGCCGGGGTGGCTGGACGCCGCTTGGAGCGTCCCCTCGCCTCTTGAGCTGCGGGGCTGCCGCCCCGGGCGGGCTGACCGGTGCCACCTGGACGGTGGCCCGCGATGGTCCTCCCGCTCCGCCGGCGTGCCCTCTGCCCGAGTTCGAAAGGTGGGTGTCACGCGACCCCGGAGGGAGGTAACAAACCCGTCATACCCGTTGACACCGTGTGTTGGTACTGCGACACTCTCGGGAACGTCGTCAGGGGAGACTGGGGCTCAGTAGGCGGAGCTTACGGTGGCCGTTGGGGGGCCAATCTCCTTCGTATTGAGATTGGTCTAGGTCAGGGAGGACCCCCCTCGTGCGTCTTCGGCTCGCCCGGGATACTTGTCGTTGCCCGATGTGGAACGTGGAGGTGGCGATCTGCACCCGCCCGGCGGGCGGGGTGGAGGGCAGCCTGCTGGGCCGGGGGTCCAGCCGGGCCGATGGGGGGCGATGGGGCCGGTCCCCGGTTGGCCCTTGGGGGCATCGCTAGTGGACGCCGGCTGCGAGCTGAGTGTTGTCATCCCCACCCGCAATGAGGCAGGCACCCTTCCCGCTCTGCACGCCCGGCTGACCCAAGCGCTCTCCGGGATCTCGGCCGAGGTGCTGATCATCGACGACAGCACCGACACAGTGACCCGGCCAGCCCTGCGGCAGATCGCCGCGGCCGACTCCACCTGGAGGGTCGTCGAGCGGGCCGCCACCGAGCCACGGGGACTTGGGGCCGCGGTCTCCGTCGGCCTGGCGATGGCACGCGGGGATGCCGTCTGCGTGATGGACGGCGACCTCCAGCATCCTCCCGCGGTCATCCCCGCCCTGCTGGAGGCGGTGAGGCAGGGTGCCGACCTGGCGGTGGCCTCCCGCTACGCGCCGGGGGGGAGCGCCCTGGGGCTCTCGGGGCCGTTTCGCAAGTTGGTGAGCAAGAGTGTCTCCTGGGTGGCGCAGGCCTTCTTCTCCGAGACCCGGCGCACCACCGATCCCTTGAGCGGCTTCTTCTGCGTGCGCCAGCGCTGCATCGCCGGGCTGGAGCTCCGGCCGGTGGGCTTCAAGATCCTCCTGGAGCTGCTGGTCTGCCTGCCCGGGGTGCGCGTGGTGGACGTGCCCTTCGAGTTCGCCCCCCGCTTCGCCGGCGAGAGCAAGGCCACGATCTCCCAGGGGATTCTGTTCGGAAAGCACGTGCTCTCGCTGATCATCTTCGTCCCGCTCACCGCCCTCCTCGGCAAGGTGGCGGTGTCGGCAGGCGCCGGCATGGCGGTGTTCGTCGCCGTCGTCGCCCTCCTCACCGACCTTCCCCTGCGGCCCCCGGCGCCCTGGCTGCTGGCAACGGTGGCCAGCCTTCTGACCAGTGTCGGCGTCTACGGGCTGCTGACCTTCCGGAGCGCTTTCTGGAGGATGGGCATGGCCGGCCAGCGGCTGCTCTGGATCGCCGGCCTCTTCAGCGTGGCTGGCGGGATCGTCAGCTTCGTCCTCCTGACCGCCAAGGCCCACCTGGCGACGGTACTGCTGGCGCTTTTGGCGCTGGTCCTGGCCCAGCTGGTCGGCTCCAGCCTGGTCACCTACCTGCGCCACAAGGCGCGGCACGCGACCCCGGCGGTCTCCCTGGCCGACGAGCTCTCGCTCCAGGCGCTGGCGCGCCGGATGGGTGCCGACTACGCTTGGTGGATCGAGCCCCAGCGGCCCTCCCAGGCACCCCCGCGGGTCGAGCAACTGGTCACCGCCGAAGTGGTGAGTCACGTGATCCGCAGTGGGCGCCCGGTCCTGCTCACTGAGCTGCCCTCGAGCCGGCGGCAGGCCCGGATCAATGTCGGGAGCTTCAGTGTCGTCCTGATCCCGCAGCTGGCGGGTACCCGCAATGTGGTGCGGATCGCCACCCTGGCACGGGCCGGCCGCACCCCCTTCTCGGCTCGGGACCTGTACACGTGCGTGGCCTGGCAGGGCAACCAGGAGGGCGCCATGGAGGTTGTGGGGGAGGACCCGCCCGCCCTCGCCGGGGAGGCGGTCGACCCCACGTGAGGTATCGCCTGGACACAGCCCAGCAGCGGCCCGCCGTGCCTTCGGCCGGCACGGTCGACCCCCTCGTCCGACGGGCGAACGCGACGAGCGCCCCGCGCCTGCGCTCGTCCCACGCGCCTTCGTCGCGGGTGGGTCGCCTCAACCGCTGGGGCGGTGGCCGGCTGGTCCGGAGCGTTCAGTTCGGCCTCGTCGGCCTGGCTGGCCTGGCCGTCAACCAGGCGATCCTGGCGGCCCTCGTCTCGCTGGCCCACATGAACTATCTCATCGCGGCGACGCTGTCGAGCCAGGGCTCGACCATCGCCTCCTTTATCATCAACGAGAGCTGGGTCTTCAAGAAGGCCAGGGTGGACCCGGGAGCCCGGGCCCTGGGGACCCGGTTCCTGGTCTTCGACGCTCTCAACACCGCTTCCCTGGCGCTGCGCCTGCCCGTGCTGTACGGGCTGACCAGTGGCCTGGGCGTCAACTACCTAGTGAGCAACTTCGTTGCCGTCGCTCTCTTCATGTTGCTCCGATTCGTGGTCGCCGACAGCTGGATTTGGCGGCAGCGGGTGCAACCCAGCCCGACGATCCCAACAGGAGTGTGAATTGAACGCTTTGGCACGGACCGCATGGCACAACTACGATGTCGACGGTTTGGCCCGGATTCGCTCCCAGGTCAGGCTGCCTGAGCTCCAGCTGTTCGGCACCGCGGAGGTCGACGCCCCGGACCTGGTGATCGAGCGGCGGGCGGCGGTGCGCGGGCCGGCCCTGCCCCCCGGGGGAGGCCGGTACACCTATCGCGAGAGGGGTGGGGCGCTCACCGCCAACTTCGACATCGAGCTGGGCAGCCCGGTCAGGGTGCTGTCGGCGCCGCTGCTGTCCGCCTCCCCCCATGTCCTCTACACCAACGTGGTGGAGCCACTGCTGCGCTTCCTGGTCGCGAGCCGGGGCCAGATGCTGCTTCACGCGGGGTGCATCTCCCTCTTCGGCCACGGGATCCTCCTGTCGGCCAAGACCGACACCGGGAAGACCGCGACCATCCTGAGGCTGCTCCGGGAGTGCCGGGGCACCTTCCTCTCCGACGACATGACGATCATCTCGTCCGAGGGAGTGGCCAGCCGCTTCCCCAAGCCGCTGACCATCAGCGCCCACACCCTGCGCGCGGTCGCTGCCAGCCCCCTGCCGGCGCGCCGGCGCGCGGCGCTCTCGGTGCAGAGCCGCCTGCACTCCCGGAGCGGGCGCTCGGTCGGCAAGTGGCTGGGCGGCCGGCCCCTGCCGATCATGGCGATGAACAGCCTGGTCCAGGCGATGATCCCCCCGCCCAAGTACATGGTGGGACAGCTGGTGCCGGCGGAGATGGGCGCGCAGACTCAGATCGAACGGCTCTTCCTCATCGAGCGGGGGGCCCCGGCGCTCTCGGCCCCGGTCGGTCGGGAGGAGGCGGTCGAGCAGCTTCTGGCCAACACCGCCGACGCCTATGAGTTCCCGCCCTTCAAGACCATGGCTCCCCAGCTGGAGATCGGGGGGCTCGACTTCGCACAGGTCCAGGAGACCGAGCGGCGGGTGCTCGGCGAGGCGCTCCGCTCGATCGAGGTCGTGCGCCTCAGGGTTGCCGATTTCAGCTGGCCGAAGCTGGTGAGGTCGGCGGTGGACGTCCCCGAGGGGGCGGATGGCGCCGGTGCCAGGCGGGTCGAGGCCCCCCTGGGCGGCAGGCTGGTCGCGTCGGCCGAGCGGCTCAGTGTCCCGGAAGAGGTCTAGGCGTCGACGGTTCTGGGGTCTGGGACCGGTTGCGGGCGATGTTCGCTTCTCTCGCGAGGGTCGAGCGGCGCCCGTCCGCCATACCCGCTCCCGCCGGGCCAGGGGTGGTCAAGGTGAGGTCTGATCTGTGAGCCAGGCGAGCTGGAAGGACGACGACGGGATCCGCCAGGGGCCG
This sequence comes from Candidatus Dormiibacterota bacterium, assembly GCA_027306885.1. GTDB lineage: Bacteria > Chloroflexota > Dormibacteria > Aeolococcales > Bog-877 > JAJYXT01. Next base: position 1,042 of record DAHUYV010000022.1, on the reverse strand, counting down.
GTGCCTGCGGCGCCCGCCGGATCCCCCGTCCACCGGACGCGCCGCTCGGCGCGGCGGCTGGACCTCTGGCAGATCCTGACCCTGCTGGCGGCGCTGGCGATCCTGGTCGGCGCCGCGCTGGTGCGGCTGCACGACCTGAACCAGTACGGGCTGAACTCGGACGAGGCGGTGTACGCCGCGCAGGCCGCCGGCCTGGCCGGGTTCACCCACTACAGCGCGCTCTTCGGCATCTTCCGCGCCCATCCCCTCCTTGTCCAGCTGATCGTCTCGGTGGTGTACCGCTTCACCGGGGTCTCCGGGGTCGGCGCCCGGGAGGTGTGTGTCGGCTTCGGCGTCGCGCTGGTGCTGATGACGGGGCTGGTGGCGCTCACCCTCTGGGGACGGCTGATGGGGCTGATCGCGATGCTCTTCACGGCCTTCTCCCCATACCCGGTCTCGGTCTCCCGGCAGATGCTGCTGGACGGACCGGAGGCTTTCTTCGTGGCCACCACGGTCCTGCTCCTCTGCCTCTACATCAAGCGCTCCCGGCCGATCTACCTCTGGAGCGCGGCCCTGGCCGCCGGACTGGCGTTCCTCTCCAAGGAGACGGCCATCCTGATCGTCCCCCCGGTGCTCCTCTTCCTCATCCTCGCCCCGTACGTGCTCAAGCGGTATCGGGACCTGGTCATCGCCGGGGCCATCTACCTGGTGACGGTCATGGCATATCCCCTGGCGGAGGTCGGCTCAGGGAAGGCCAGCACCGGCCTCGACTATCTGGTCTGGCAGATCCTTCGACCCCCCAACCACTCCCTTCTGTTCTACGCCGGGATCTTCGGGACGATGGGGTGGGGGATAACGGCGCTGGCGGCGGTCGGCACCCTGGCGGCGCTCTACCGGCGCACCTCGCCGGAGATCCTGCTCTTGTCGATGAGCCTGGTCATGGTCGGGCTGCTGGAGATCTGGCCGACCAAGGGCTACGAGTACCTGATCCCGGTCACGGCGCCGATCATGCTCCTCGCCGCCTCCGGCGCCCGCGCCTGCGGCGCTGTGGTTTGGTCGGGGG
>DAHUYV010000141.1 GCA_027306885.1 Candidatus Dormiibacterota bacterium | reverse complement strand
CATACAGGGGGCTGGGCGAATTGGAGCAGGCCTGTCACAGCTTCGCCACGCAGGCCCGGAAACCGCCGCCCCCGGCTACTTGGCGTAGTCCACGGACCGGGTCTCTCGCACCACTGTGACCTTGATCGTGCCCGGGTAGCTCATCTCGCTCTCGATCCGCCGGGCGACCTCCCGGGCCAGGACCACCGCTGCGTCGTCGGTGATCCGCTCCGGGCGGACCAGTATCCGGACCTCCCGGCCGGCCTGGATCGCGAAGGACCGTTCCACCCCCTCGAAGCCGTTGGCTATCTCCTCCAGCTTCTCAAGTCGCTTGATGTAGCTGGCGAGAGTCTCGCGCCGGGCGCCGGGGCGGGAGGCGGAGATGGCGTCGGCGCTGAGGATGATGAAGGCCAGCACCGTGCTGGGCTCAACGTCGTAGTGGTGGCACTGAACAGCGTCCACCACGTCGTGGTGCCGCCCCAGCCGGCGCAGGATCTCGCCACCGATGACAGCGTGCGACCCCTCCACCTCGTGATCAACTGCCTTGCCGATGTCGTGCAGCAGCCCGGCCTCCTTGGCAAGGTGCTCATCGGCCCCGATCTCAGCGGCGATCATCCCGGAGAGGTAGCCCACCTCCTTGAAGTGGGCCAGGACGTTCTGTCCGTAGCTGTACCGGAAGCGAAGGGTCCCCACCAGCTTGACCAGCTCCGGGTGCATCCCTTGAAGGCCGAGGTCGAACAGCGCCTTCTCCCCCTCGTCTGAGATCCGGGCGGCCACCTCCTCGCGAGAGCGGGCGGCCACCTCCTCAATCCGGGTGGGATGGATCCTGCCGTCAGACAGAAGCTTGGTGAGGGTGACCCGCGCCACCTCGCGGCGGACTGGGTCAAATCCACTGAGGACCACGGTCTCGGGAGTGTCGTCGATGATCAGGTCGACCCCCAGGGCGGCCTCAAGCGCCCGGATGTTGCGCCCCTCTCGGCCAATGATCCGTCCCTTCACCTCGTCGTTGGGCAAGGGAACGACCGACACTGAGGTCTCCCCGGTCTGGTCGGCGGCGTGGCGCTGGATGCTGGTCACCAGAACCTCTCGGGCCCGCTCCTCGGCCTCCGCCTTCGCCTCGCCGAGGACATGCCTGATCCGCTCTGCCTTCTCGGCCACCAGCTCGCGGTCCAGGTTCCCCAGCAGCTCCTCGCGGGCCGCATCCCGGCTCAGCCCGGCCACACGCTCCAACTCCACCGATGCCCCCTGGCGCAGGGCATCCAATTCGGCCCTAGAGGAGTCCAGCGCCCGAACCTCCGCGGTGATCGCCTCCGTGCGCTGCAGCAGGTCCTGCTGCTGACGGTCCAACTGCTCCTCGCGCTGCATGATGCGCTGCTCCTGGCGGGTGACCTCCAAGCGGCGGACGCTCAGCTCCTCCTCCAGTTCGGTGCGGATCCGCAGCGCTTCGGCCTGGGCCTCCAGCCCCACGGCACGCCGCTGGGCATCTATCTCCAGGCGGGCGGCGCGAAGTTCCTCTAGTTCAGCTTGGCCATGCTCGGCCTGGCGCCGAGAGGCCATCAGCCCGAAGATCACGGCCGCAACCGCGACCACGGCCAAGACAACCGCCAGCGCCACCAACACGGTGGTCATAGCCCATTACCTCACAGTGCCGGCGTGAGCGCGGCGGCGACCCTCCCCGGCGTGAACCCCCGGCAGGTGCGGGGGGAGAGAAAATTCTAAGGAAACCTGAAGGGCATTCTAGCGCCTGGAGTGGGCCCCAAAGGGGTCGCGCGAGAGGGTCCGCCAACTAGGCGAGGGCGGCGGCCTCCCCAGACTCCACTTCAGAAGTGACCTCCACCGGTTCGCCGAGAACGGCTTGGCGGACCTTGTGAGTGATCTCGGCGGTGAGCTCGGGGTTGCCGCGCAGAAGCTCACGCACGTTCTCCCTACCCTGGCCAAGGCGAGTCTCCCCGTAGCTGAACCAGGCGCCGCTCTTCTCCACCACCCCGGCTTCCAGGGCGCCATCGAGCACGCTGCCCTCCCAGGAGATCCCCTCGTTGTAGAGCAGATCGAGCTCGGTAGACCGGAAGGGAGCGGCAACCTTGTTCTTGACCACTCGGACCTTGACCCGGCTGCCGATCACATCCAGCCCCTGCTTCAGGGAGTCGATCCGGCGAATGTCCAGCCTCACCGATGCGTAGAACTTGAGCGCCCTGCCCCCGGTGGTGACCTCCGGGTTGCCGAACATCACGCCGACCTTCTCGCGGAGCTGGTTGATGAAGATGACAACGCAGTTGGAGCGGCTGATGGCGGCGGTGAGCTTGCGCATCGCCTGCGACATGAGGCGGGCCTGGAGGCCTACGTGGGTGTCCCCCATCTCCCCGTCGATCTCCGCCTTGGGCACCAGGGCCGCCACCGAGTCCACCACCACCACGTCGACCGCCTGACTGCGCACCAGCGCCTCAACTATCTCCAGCGCCTGCTCGCCGGTGTCCGGTTGGGAGATGAGGAGGTCGTCGGTGTTCACGCCGATGCGGGCGGCGTAGGCGGGGTCAAGGGCGTGCTCGGCGTCGATGAAGGCAGCCACCCCGCCGGCCTTCTGGGCCTCGGCGACCACGTGCAGGCTGAGGCTGGTCTTCCCCGATGCCTCGGGCCCGAAGATCTCCACTATCCGTCCCCTTGGGATTCCCCCGACCCCGAGGGCGAGGTCCAAGGTCAACGCCCCAGTGGAGATGACCTCGACGCCCCGGATCGCGCCGGCGTCGCCGAGCCGCATGATCGCTCCCTTGCCGTAACTGCGTTCGATCTGGGCCAGTGCGGTGCTCAGAGCCCGCTCCCTCTCAGTGCTCAACCGGGGCTCCTTGGCGTCCTTTTGGAGGGGTCCGCTGACGCGTCCCTGGACCTCGAGTGTAGCGCTCATGTGTTGGGTCTCCAATGAGGTGGTTGGGATGGAAGTGAGACTTGAAGTCGGGGGATGCGGGCACCGCTGGCAGAACAGCTGTTCGGCAGTCTAACACGCCCCACCGGCCCCTGTGGGGTCAGCCCTGCCCCACCCGGTCCAACTCCCGCAGGAGCATTTGGAGGGCGACGGCGACCGCAAGGGAGCGGTTGTCGTCCCGGCCTAAGTCGCGGTCCAGGCGCTCCACCTCGGTGCGCTGGCTGGTGGCGAGCGCTACGAATACCAGGCCCGCCGGCTTGCGCTCGGACGCTCCAGGTCCGGCCACGCCGGTCACCGCCACCCCAAGGTCTGCGGCAAAGGTCGAGCGCACCCCCTGGGCCATGGCGGCGGCCACCTGCTCGCTCACCGCTCCCCACGTCTCCAGAAGGTCCGCCGGGACCCCCAGAAGAGCGGTCTTGGCGGCGTTGGAGTAGGTCACCGCCCCGCCCAGGTAGACCTGCGATGCTCCCGGCGTCGCCGTCATCGCCGCGCCGAGCAGGCCGCCGGTGCAGGACTCGGCGCTGGCTATGGTCCGTGGGGGGTTAAGGGCGCGCTCCACTACGAGGGCAGCCTGAGGGAAGAACTCCAGGAGGGGCAGGGACCGGGGGCGACCGGGGAGCGGTTGGATCAGCCCTCCGTCGGGCTGCTGCCGGGTCCCGCCCACCGGACCGTCGTCCTCAGCGGTAGTTGGTGAACTGCAAGGGGACCGGCAGGTCCAGCTCTCTCAGGTCGCGGATCACCGCCTGCAGGGCGTCCTTGTCCTTGCTCACGACCCGCAGCTCGTCTCCCTGGATCCGGACCTGAACCTTGGGGTGCCCACCCTTTATGCGCTTGCTGAGGTCTCGCGCGGTGTCCTCGTCGATCCCCTTCTGGATGGCCAGGGTCAGACGGACGTTGCCCTTGGCGGCGGGCTCGGGCTTGCCGGGGAGGAGGATCTTGAGCGAGAGGTTGCGCCTGACCAGCTTGCCCTTGAGGACGTCCACCACGGCGTCGGCCCGCCCATCCGAGGCCGCCAGGACCACGATCTCTTTCTCCTGGAGGTCCAGCTCGGCCACCACCCCTTTGAAGTCGTAGCGAGTGGCGATCTCTCGGCGGGCCTGCTCGACCGCATTCACCAACTCCTGGCGGTCGAAGTCCGAGACCACGTCAAAGGAGTGTTCGCTGGGGGCCATGCCACAAGGGTAGCGGCTACTCCTCCGCCTCGCCGGAGTCGAGCATCTGCTCGAGCTCGGCGAGGTTCATCAGCACCTCGCGGGACTTGCTGCCCTCGTAGGGGCCGACGACCCTTGCCTCGGCTAGCTGATCGACCAGGCGGGCCGCCCTCGTGTAGCCCACCTGGAGTCGGCGCTGAAGCAGGGAGGTGGCTGCCCGACCCTCCCCGATGACGATCCGCCCGGCGCGCTCGAAGAGAGGGTCGCGGCGGATGGCGCCGTCAGTTGGGAGCGGTCCCAACGCTGCCGCCTGCAGGATCTCCTCCTGGTAGGCGGGCCGCCCCTGCGCCTTCCACCAGCCGATCAGCTGGTCCAGCTCCCGGTCGGAGACGTAGGCGCCCTGAAGACGGGTGGCCTTGCCGGCGTCGATGGGGAGGTACAGCATGTCGCCTCGGCCCAGTAGCTTCTCCGCTCCCATCTCGTCAAGGATGACTCGGGAATCCACCCCACTGCTGACCGCGAACGCGACGCGGGAGGGGATGTTGGCCTTGATGAGGCCGGTGATGATGTCGGCCGAAGGCCGCTGGGTGGCCACGATGAGGTGGATGCCCACGGCCCGGGCCAGCTGGGCGATCCGGCAGATGAGGTCCTCGATCTCATTGGCCGCGACCATCATGCGGTCGGCCATCTCGTCGATGACGATGACGATCTTGGGGAGAGGTCGCAGCCCGAGCTGAGGCGCCTTCTCGTTGAATACCGTGATGTTTCGGGCCCCGTGCCCGGCGAAGAGCTTGTAGCGCTGCTCCATCTCCACCACCGCCCAGCGCAGAGAGGCGACTGCCCCTTCCGGCTCCACGACCACCGGTACCAGCAGATGTGGAAGACCAGCGAAGTTGCTGAGCTCGACCCGCTTGGGGTCGACGAGGATGAGGCGCAGGTCACGAGGGGTGGACTGGAGCAGCAGCCCGGCGAGGACGGCGTTGATGCACACGCTCTTGCCGGATCCGGTGGCTCCGGCGATCAGAAGGTGGGGCATGGCCGCAAGGTCGCCGAGAACTGGGCGGCCGCTCACGTCAGCGCCCAGCGCCACCGAGAGGCGGCTCTTCATCTCGTGGAAGGAGGGGGCCTGGACGATCTCCTTCAGCGTCACCAGTTGAGCGGCCTTGTTGGGGACCTCGATCCCGATCGCCGACTTTCCCGGGATCGGGGCCTGGATCCGGATCGGCGCCGCCAGGGCGAGGGAGAGGTCAGTCTGGTATGCGAGCACCCTGCGCACCGGGACCCCCGATCCCGACTGCAGCTCGTACTGGGTGACGGTCGGCCCCGCGTTGACGCCCATGACCTTGGAGTCCACCCCGAAGTTGGAGAGGGTCGCCTCGATGGTGCGGATCCTGGTGCGGATCTCATCCCGAAGGCGCTCGCGCTTTCCTTGAGCCGAGTCGAGGAGGTCCTGGCTGGGCAGGACCCAGGCGGGCTCCGGCCCCTCGGAGTCCTCCTCCAGTTCATCCTCCGAGGGGAGCGTTGGCGTCACCGGGACGACTGCCAGGGCCGGGGTGCCAAGGGCGACGGGGGGCTCGGGGTCATCCTCGGCCCCCACCTCCAACTCCTCAAAGATGCGCTGGAAAGGTTCCGGGGGGCTGGCGGGACCGCCGTTCGCCCCCGACTCCGGGGCCGGATGGCTGGTGGTGGGGTCGAGGCCCACCCCGAGGATGTGCAGCTCCTCACGGGCCGCCGGGGTGCGCGCGGTCGCCGGATGGGGGGTGAAGAGCGCTCCTACCAACCGCGAGGCAGCGGTGGCCATCGCGGCGGAGATCCTCGAGGGGGCGAGGTCCAGACCCAGCACCAGACCGCCGAGGCCGACCGCCCCCAGGGCAACCAGTGTGGCGGGCGGCCCGAGCACCGAAGCCATCCGCAGGCCGAGCTCGCGCCCGATGGCCCCTCCGTAGCCGGCCCCGGCGACCGCGGCCATCGAGATCGCGGCGAGGCTGGAGACCACCATGGCTCCCAACACCTGACCAAGGCTCCGATCCTGCCCCCGGCTGGCCAGCAGCGCAAGGCCGCCGGCGACCAGCGCCAGACCGACGATCCACCCACCGATGCCCACGGCTGTTGAAACCGCGTGAGCAAACACGTGAGCCACCGGGGCCCGCGGGAACCCCAGGAGGATGACGCAGATGACTCCCACGGCGAGAGTTCCCAGCCCGGACAGCTCCCGGCGTTGGCCGGGGGTGAGCCGGGGCCTCACTGGCCGGGGCGGACGCGAACCGCTCGGCCGCCGCGTCCGCGGGCGAGGCGCCCTGGCTTTGACCGGGGTCCTGCGCCTGGTGGTCGCCATCGAGAGTGTCCCTCGCTGGGGTGGCGGTGTTGAAACGTGGAGCTGGAAGCCACCCGCAGGGCGCAGTCTAGCAGCCGCCCCGCACATCCGCTCGCCAGACGGCCGGTTCACGTCGCGCGAGCGGCCAGGTGACGGAAGCGAGCTGGGACCCGGGGGCCTCCCTCGAGTCGTGGCCAATCTCGCCCCTGGCACCCCCAAGCCCCAGAGGTAGATGGCGCAGGCCGGGCCGCCCAGCTGGCAGTCCCCGACGTAGTGATCCGCAGTTGGGGCGCGCCCATCGGCCCCCAGACTGGCCGACCACTCACAGTCGGCGTCATCACCTTGCAGGTGGCGGGCGGCCTATGGGCCCCCGGCGGTCAGCGGCCGTCCGGGCCCGGCAAGGCAGACTTGGAGCAGCTCGCCGACGCCGTCGGCCGCCGACTGATGATCGCAGGTGGGCGCCACCCCGGCGGCCAATTGGGCGTCAACCCGGCGGATTGCGGGCTGGTCCCCCGGCCGCCGGGCCGAGCAGGAGGAGCTGGGGCCGAACCGATACCACGTCCACACCGGTGCCCCGGGGCCTAGGCTCGCCACTGCCTCCACCATCGCCGTGGCGTCCCCCGGCATCGCCGCTCCAAGGCCGCCACCGGAGGCGCTGACTGCCCGCCACTCCACCGGCCGAGGGGGAGCCGTGGTGGGGAGCTGCAGCACCGGGACCTTCTGGCTGAGGATCTAGGTCAGGTGAGCCTGGAGGTCAGCCACCGTCCATCCGGGGCGGCTGGGGACCGGCGCACGCTGGAGGTCATTTGAGACCGAGGCGAGCCTTTTCACGCTGGACTGGATCTGCCTCAGCCATTCCACAAAATCCATGACGGCTCCCTCATGTCAGCTGGCGGCTGCCCGAGATCAGCCGTGAAGGAGCCGCCAACCCGGGCTTGGCGGGAGCAGCCGCCGGACCGTGACCAGGTCGAGTCGACGACCCGGCTGGTCAAACGTCGAGACGGTGAGGGTGGCGGCGACCGTTCCTGCCCGCAGCTGGT
>DAHUYV010000115.1 GCA_027306885.1 Candidatus Dormiibacterota bacterium | reverse complement strand
CCGGCGCCGCGCCGCAGCCGGCCGCCAGGACTGCGGCCAGCAGCAAGACGACCGGGCCGCCACCCAATCCTTCCCACCAAGTGGCAGTGCTCACCGAACCAAGCTCCCCCACCACGGCCTGACCTTGCTCCGAGCGGCCAGGCCCGCAGAATATGCCGTTCCGAGGCGGCTGGCAAGGGATTTCCCCCCATTCCCCTGAGTCATGGGAGCTCGGGAGTCACTTGGAGATCAAGGGCCTCCGCAGCGGCGTGGAGGCCGGCCAGCAGCCAGTCGCGCGAGCCGGGCTCGAGCAGCGCCAGCCGGCTCCCCCGCTCCCCCGTCAGCGGGTCGCGGACGCCGCCCAGGGCCACCCGCGGACCGACCAGGTAGGGGGCGACGGCGGACCACAGGTCCAGATCCCCGGTGGGCACGCTCCCGGGCCAGCTGATGACGGCGCCCCGCCCGCTGGCAGCCTCCGTGATCCGGTACACCTCCATCACCTACGGCCCAGCGCCGGCGCCGGCGTAGGCGGCCAGCGGCGCGGAGCCGGCGGCATCCGGGCTGGCTCCCGTGGGCCAAACTTCAGCTCCGCCTCGCGCCAGGGCCGGATCAGGAGACGGCGGCCCTCCTCCAGCGCCGGCAGCGAGCGCTGGACACGCTCCAGCTGCAGGCATCTGAAGATCTCCGCCGGGGTCTCACAGGCCTGCTCCTCGGCATATGGGCTGACGGCCGGATGCCGTGCGAGGGCGGCCCGGACCTCCTGGTGGGTGAGACCGCAGCCCCGCAGCAGGTCGGGAAGGTCCCCGGCGGTGGCCGCCGCCAGCAGTTCGGTGGCCAGCTTGGAGGAGGGCATCAGCCCGACCGTGGGATGGGTAGTGGGCCCGGGGACCGGGGAGCCGTGGAGCCCGTCCAGGTGCCAGTCGAGCTCGGCAGGGCCGGGCTGTCCCGGCGCCGCCGCTGGGGCGTCCGGATCCCAGCGGCCATCCACCTGGCGCAGGCGGTGCAGCAGGTGGGCCTCAAGATGATCCAAGTTCGGCTTGCCCCTGAAGGGGAACTGGTCCGAGAGGGGATGCGGAAGCCAGCCCGCGGCCGCCAGGAGGCGCACGTAGTGGCGCAGGGGGACCCCGCCCCGGCGATCCTCGACCAGGGCGTGGCCGCACTCGTGGACCACCCCCGCCAACAGCACCCGGCGGCTCCGCGCCGGGTTGGTGACGGCCCTGGCCGGCGCCTCAATGTCCGGCCAGTCCACGTTCACCCGAAGGACCCCGTCCTCCCAGGTGGACAGGGTGCCGGGGAGGAAGGCCCCGTCGGGGTCCAGCCTCAGCTCATCGATGAGGCCGCGCATCAGATCCTTCACCTGGAGGGGAAGGGAGTCCAGGGCGGTCAGCGCCGCCAGGCACCGGGTGGGGAACTCAGGGCCCCCAGGGCTGCCCACCACAACATCCAGGGCGAACTGGTCCTCGGCCCACCGCCCGGGGCTGCGGCCCTGGGTCAGATACGCGAGAAGGGGCTGGAAGCTGACCGGCAGGTAGTAGGGGGCGAGGTGCTGGGGGCTTGGCACATGGGGGGAGTCCCCCGGAGACCACCCGGCGAGGCCGCGGTCAGCTCATGTCGGGCCAGGCGGCCGGCTCGGCCTCCCCGCCCTCGCCCTCTTCGCCGCTCACCCGCTGCTGGAAGCGGGCCGCCACCATCTGCTG
>DAHUYV010000104.1 GCA_027306885.1 Candidatus Dormiibacterota bacterium | reverse complement strand
CAATCGTCACCGCGCGCGAATGGAACCGTCGCCGACTGGCGTTGGGAGCCCGCCGTGGCGGCTGGTAGGATGGCGCCGATTTGGTGCCCCGAACGCCCCCGGCCCGGACCTGGGGGAGGCCTTGAGGACCCTGGCGGCGTGGCCCGGCCCCTGGCGGCCGCAGGGGGCTACGGCAAACCGGCTCGGCGTCGTCCTCACCGCCTCGCTGGCGTGGAACGTCCTGCTGGTCCTGGACGGAAACACGGCGGTCGGAGCGACGGCTGCCGGGGTGGTGGCGACCGTTGCCGCCTACCCGGCCCTCGCCCTTTGGATAGCCATGGCGCTGCGGAACCCCGGAATGTCGGGGATCGGCACCTGGCTGGGGAGGCGGGTGCTCTCGATCTCGCGCCCGCTGCTGCTGGTGACCGTTGCCGTCGCTCTCATCCAGCTCCCGTCCCTCCTTTCGCCACAGGCCCACGTCATCGACGATGTCACCCCCTCGGTGATCTGCGCCTCCCGCGACGTCCTCCACGGCCACGACCCGTACCAGACGCCGGAGCTGCTCTGCCTGCACCGGCTGCACATCTCGGCGATCGCGGGGACCCCGCTCCGGGCCGGCCAGTTTGCCGCCCTCTCCCGGTACCCGACCCCGGCCCAGATGCGCGCGGTGGCCCGGGCGGCTTCGACCCACGGCTACCGGACCGTCTCCTTCGCCGAGTTCGGCTACCCGCCGATGAGCTTCGTCTGGATGCTGCCCGTGGCCAGCTTCGGGCGGGACTGGTGGGTGATGTGGACGCTGCTGGCCGCGCTGGCCTTCGACATTGGGATGGGACTGGCGGCCCGGCAGTGGTGGCCGGCGGTGGTGACGATCGCCCTGCTCCAGTGGGGGTCGGGGAGCGCTCTGTCGGCAGCGACTCAGGGCGACGCCGAGTTCTTCGCCTTCGCCCTCATGGCCGCCTCACTCTTCCTTGTCGACCGGCCGCGCCTCTCGGCCGCCGCCCTGGGCCTGGCGGCCGCCAGCAACCCCCTCGCCTGGTTCCTCGTGCCCGCCTACCTGGTCTTCACCGCCCGCCTGCCCGGGTGGCGGCGGCGGGTCGGCTGGTTGGTCGGGGTGGCGGCGGTGTCGGTCCTGCCCTGGGTCCTCATCTACCCGGACGCGATCAGCGGTGTGCTCGGCCTCATCCTCCAGCCCACCTTCGCCTTCGGGATCGGGCTGACCGCCCTCAACGTGGTGCAGCCGCTGACGCCGCTGCTGCCCAAGGCCTTCTACTTCGGAGCCCTCGCCGCCGCCGAGGCCGGGGTCCTCATCATCTCCGGCTGGAGCCGACGGCTGGCCGCCATAGCGCCGGCGATGGCGGTCCCCCTGCTCTGGCTGAGCTGGCGGAGCGAGGCCAACTACCTGGGGCAGCTCCCGCTTCTGGCCTGCGCCATGGTGGTGGGTCTGGAACGGCTCGGTTGGACAGCCTGGAGAAGCCCAGCCCCGCACCGGACACCGGGGCACGAGCTAACCGCCGGCTCCGGCCTGTAGGGGCGCTTCGGAGCACCCTCGCTCCGGCCGGACCCAACGCCGGCTGGCGGAACATCCCCTTGGTCGACAGCGGGGCTGAGCTCGCCGAGTGCTTCTGGACCGGGCTGGAGACGTGCCCCGGCCGATCGCTGTCCGTGAGGTTCGAGTGGGCGAAGCAGGGTTCGAACCTGCGACTTCCTCGTTGTAGGCGAGGCGCTCTACCACTGAGCTATTCGCCCTCAGGGCGTGGAGACGGGACCTCCGGGGCGCTCCTGACGGCCGCCCCCGAAAACCTCGACCGGATGCAGCAGGTACACCTCCTGCACCAGCAACACCTTCTCCAGGACCGCGGTGGGGCTGTCCTGGGGTCGAATCCGGATTCCCAGCCGCTCCAGCCGGGTGCGCAGCGCCGTCGGCACGGTGGGCTCGCCCTTCAGGTTCAGCTCCTCCAGCAACTCGAGGGCCCAGTCGAGCTCGGCCAGGCGAGAGCGGCGCCCGTCGCGGGCGGAGCGCGTCTCCTCCTCCCAGCTGACCTCCGAGGGCACCCGCCCCCGCCCATTCGAACTTCGGTCTCTCATGGCGCCCACGTTCGCAGGGGTGAACTATGCACCCTTCAAGGCCCGGCTTGCAGCGAGGATCAGCCGGAGAGCGAGGAGCCTCGGAGGTCGGGCAGCCCAAGCTCGGCGGGAGCGACCTCCTCGAGGCGGAAGCCAAGGCTGTGGGCGACGAAGGGGGCCACCAGCTCCGCCAGCGCCCGGGGGCTCAAGTCCCCGCTGGCCCCCTCCCCCTGCAGCGAGGCGGCGGTCCGTCCCTCTATCCCGCAGGGCACGATCCGCTCGAAGGCTGAGAGGTCGGTGGTGCCGTTGAGGGCGAAGCCGTGATAGGTCACCTTGCGGCCGCTGAGCCTGACCCCGATCGCAGCGAGCTTGCCCGACCTCGCCCAGACTCCGGTGTACGGGGGGTCCCGGAAGGCGTCGACCCCTCGAAGGCGGCAGGAGTCGATGAGCGCGTCCTCCAGCTGGCGGAGGTAGGCGATCACGTCCAGCCCCAGCTCCTCCAGGTTCACTATGGGGTACCCCACCAGCTGGCCGGGCCCGTGGTAGGTGACTGAGCCGCCGCGGTCGACCTCAAAGTACTCGGCCCCAGAGCCGCGGAGCTCCGCCTCCCCCTGGAGCAGGTGCTCTGGGCTCCCGCCCTTGCCCATCGTGTAGACCGGGGGGTGCTCCAGGAGGAGGAGAAGGTCGTGCTCCAACTCGCCGGTCGCCCTCCCTGCGGCCAGCCGCCGCTGCCACTCCCACGCCTCCTGGTAGGGGACGGTCCCACACCAGGCCACCTGGAGGGGAGGGCGCCAGATCCCGGCCAACGCCTAGACCGCCGCCACCCGCGCCCCCGCCTGGGCCTGCTCGTGAGCGTGGTACGAGCTGCGCACCAGGGGTCCGGACTCAACGTGGTCGAAGCCGAGCCGATCGCCGTACTCCCGCAGCTCGGCGAACTCCTCGGGGCGCCAGAAGCGCTCGCAACGGATGTGCTTCAGCGAGGGCCGAAGGTACTGGCCGATGGTCACCAGGCGCACGCCGTGTTCCCGGAGGTCGCGGAGCACCTCCTTGACCTCGTCCATGGACTCGCCGAGGCCAACCATCAGACCGGACTTGGCACTGCTTGCGGGGGCCAGCTCGGCGGCGGTTCGCAGCACCCCGAGGGAGCGCCGATAGAGGGACTTGGGCCGCACCCGGGGAAAGAGCCGGGGGACGGTCTCGATGTTGTGGTTGAAGACCTCGGGCCGCGCCTCCAGGACGGTCTCGATGCTCGACCTCACCCCCTGGAAGTCGGGGGTCAGTACCTCCACGGCGCAGGTGGGCACCGCCTGGTGCACCGCCCGTATCGTCGCGGCGAAGATCCCGGCTCCGCCATCGGGCAGGTCGTCCCGGTCCACGGAGGTGATCACGGCGTGACGGATGCCCATCTCCGCCACCGCGGCGGCAACCCGCCCCGGCTCCTCGGTGTCCAGCCCCTCCGGGCGTCCCGAGCGCACCGCGCAGAAGGCGCAGGCCCGAGTGCAGATATCCCCGAGGATCATGAAGGTGGCGGTGCCGAAGCTCCAGCACTCGCCGATGTTGGGGCAGCGCGCCTCCTCGCACACCGTGTGCAGCCTCTGGCCCCGCATCAGGCCGTCCAGCTCTTGGTACTTGCCGCCGACCGGCATGCGCACGGTGAGCCAGGGGGGACGGCGGTCCACCCCCTCGGGCAGCAGCTGCTGCCACATCGGCCGTCCGTCGCCGAGCGGGCCCTTCCCTGGGATCACGTTGGGCCGGCGGTCGGGGACGACCGGGAGCGGGATCCGGGGAGCGGTTGGGGGGTCGGCCACGGACCCATCGTAGCCGGTGGCGAGGTCCCGGTCGCGGAACGGGATCAGTAGATCGGCGTGTCCGGCCCGACCCCCTCCAGCCAGCTCTTGACCGCCCCGAGGAGCCGTGCCGCCGCGGAGCCGTCGTTGATCCGGTGGTCGAAGCTGAGGGTGAGGTTCATGATCGGGCGGATGGCGATGGCGTCGCCCACCGCCACCGGGCGGCGGATCACCGCGTCCATCACCAGGATCCCCGCCTGGGGTTGGTTGATGATCGCCTGAGACATCACCGTACCCAGGGCGCCGGCGTTGTTGAGGGTGAAGGTGCCGCCCTCCACGTCCTCCAACCGGGCCGAACCGGAGCGGGCCCTGTCGATCAACTCCGCGGCCGCCCGCGCCAGACCGGCGACGCTGTAGCGGTCCGCCCCCCGCACCACCGGCACCATCAGCCCGTCCGGGACGCTGACCGCCAGCCCCAGGTTCAGCTCCTTGTGAACCAGGATGGCGTCGCCCTCGAAGGTGGCGTTCATGGTGGGCACCGCCCGAAGCGCCAGGCAGGTGGCCTGCATCGCGAAGGGGAGGTAGCTGAGGTCGACCCCGGTGGTGGCGCGGAACTGCTCCCGGTGCAGGTCCCGGGCCCGCTGAACCCCGCTCATGTCAACCTCCACCATCGTCCAGGCGTGGGGCGAGGTGTGGCGGCTGCGCACCATGTGCTCGGCGATCGCCCGGCGCATCGGACTGAGCGTGATGCGGTCGCCGGGCCGAAGGGCCGCGGGGGATGGCGGGGGCGTCGGGGCGGGAGCCAGGGCCGCGGCCTGGGCTCCCCCACCATCCAGGAACAGCAGGACGTCACGCTTGGTCACCCGACCCTCGAACCCGGAGCCGGTCACCAGGGCGAGGTCGACCCCGCGCTCATCGGCCAGCTGGCGGACGGCGGGGCTGATGAAGCCGAGCGCTCTCCCTGGGACCACCGCCGGATTCGAGGCGACCGGCTCCAGCCGAGCCTCGTGCTCAACGGGCGCCGCGACCGAGGGCGAGACCACCGGCAGCGGGAGGGAGTCTTCCTCCGGGGCGGGGGGACTCGCCTCCACCGCCCCCTCGGCCCCATCCAGGGTGCAGATGGGCTGGCCCACCGAGAGGCGCTCCCCCTCGGGGGCGAGGATCTCCACAACGGTGCCCGAGGCCGGCGACGGGACCTCGGCGGTGACCTTGTCGGTGATCACCTCGACCAGGGAGTCGAACTTGCTCACCTGCTGCCCGGGCTGGACCAGCCACGAGCCGATCGTGCCCTCGGTAACCGACTCCCCCAACTGGGGCATCCTGACCGTGATCGACATTCTCAGACTTCCTCGCGCTGCGCTTGTCAGTAGGCGGCCAGCTGGCGGAGCTTGGCCTCGATCTTGTCGGGTCCAAGGCAGTAGACCTCGGCCAGCGACTCGGCGAAGGGGATCGCCGGGACCTCGGGCCCGCCGAGGCGCATCACCGGTCCGTCCAGCTGCTGGAAACACTCCTCGGCCACGATCGCCGCCACCTCGGCCCCGACCCCCACCGCCAGGTTGGCCTCGTGGCAGACCAGGACCTTGCCGGTCTTGCGCGCGGTCGCGACGATGGATTCGCGGTCCAGCGGGCGCACCGTGCGCAGGTCCAGCACCTCGACCTCGATCCCGTCCCTGGCCAGCCGGTCCGCCGCCGCCACCGCCTCGTGGACGGTGGCGCCGTAGGTGATGCAGCTGAGATCGGCCCCGGCCCGAGCCACCCGGCTCTGGCCGATCGGGACCAGGTACTCCTCCTCCGGCACCTCCTCCTTGAGCGACCGGTAGAGGGCCTTGTGCTCGAAGAAGCAGACTGGGTCGGGGTCGCGGATGGCGGAGAGCAGCAGCCCCTTGGCGTCGGTCGGAGTGGAGGGGATCACCACCTTCAGCCCCGGGACGTGGGCGAACAGAGCCTCCAGGCTCTGCGAGTGGTACAGGGCTCCGTGCACGTGCACCCCGCCTCCGCAAGGGGCCCTGATCACCATCGGGCAGCCCCAGTCCCCATTGGAGCGATAGCGGATCTTGGCCGCCTCGTTGATGATCTGGTCCATCGCCGGCGGGATGAAGTCCAGGAATTGGATCTCCGCCACCGGAAGCAGCCCGGCGAGGGCGCACCCGATGGAGACGCCCACGATCGCGGCCTCCGCCAGCGGTGTGTCGATGACCCGGTCCTCGCCGAACTGCTGGAAGAGCCCGGCGGTGGCCCCGAACACCCCGCCCTTGGGCCCCACGTCCTCCCCCATCACCAGGACCCGGTCGTCCCGCCGCATCTCCTGCTCCAAAGCGCTGCGGATGGCCTCCACGTAGGTGATCTGCGCCACCCCTCAGCCCTCCTGGTACACGTGCTGCAGCGCGGTGGATGAGCTCGGAGGCGGGGCGGCGTCAGCCTCCTCCTGGGCCACCTCGATCACCCGCTGGCACTCCTGGCGGATGGAGTCCGCGTCCCCCTCGGCCAGCACCCCGGCACCCTCGAGCTCGGCACGGAACCGTTCCACAGGATCGTGGCGGCGCATCTCGGCCAGGTCATCCGGGGAGCGGTAGCGGCGCTGGTCGTCGTCGCTGCTGTGGGACTGGAGCCGCACGCAGACCGCCTCCAGGAGGGTCGGCCCGCCACCCGAGCGCGCCCTCTCCACCGCGACCTTGGCGGCCTCGTACACCGCCAGACAGTCCCCCCCGTCCACCGTCTGCGCCGGCATGCCGTAGGCCGGCCCTCGGTCTGCGACGTGAGCCACGGCCATCTGCCGGGACTGGGGAACGCTGATCGCGAAGGCGTTGTTCTCCACGAGGAAGATGACCGGCAGCTTGTGGATGGCAGCCCAGTTCAGCCCCTCGTGCCAGTCGCCCTCGCTGGTCCCCCCCTCGCCCACCGAGGTCACCACCACCTTGTCCTCGCCGCGGTACTTGAAGGAGTGGGCGATCCCCACCGCGTGCAGGATCTGGGTCGCCACCGGACTGCCGGTGGTGACGATGCTGTGGGCCCGGCTGCCGTAGTGGCCGGGCATCTGCCGGGCCCCGCTGTTGGGGTCTGCGGCCCGACCGAGGGAGGCCATCAGATGGTCGCGGGGCTCGGTGCCCATCACCAGCACCAGGGTGAGGTCACGGTAGTAGGGCACCAGCCAGTCGTAGTCGCGCCGGAGGGCGTACCCCACCCCGACCTGGGCCGCCTCGTGCCCCTGTCCGGAGATCGCAAAGGGGGCGCGGCCCTGACGGTTGAGGACCAGGATGCGCTCATCCAGCAGCCGGCCCAGGACCATGTCGCGGTACATCGAACGCAGCTGGTCCTGGCTCAGGCCGGCCGCTGCGGCGGGCGCCGACTCGGAAATCGCCATGCTCTGACCGCCTCCTGTGGGGTCACCTTCCCGGCGCCATCCTAGCGCGGCTGACAGCCTCCCTGGCATGCGTCCCCTCCCCTCCTGCGCCGCCGGGGCTCAGGTGGCCAGGGAGCGGCGGATCCCGAAGAGGCTCCCGAAGGATCCCAGCACCGCCCCGCCAAGCACCAGGCCGGCCATGATGAGGAGCGCAAGGCGCACCCCGACCCCGAGCGCCAGGCTGCCACCGGAGCCGAAGGCCAGCCCCACCCCGAGCAGGACCGCCGAGGCCAGGAGCGCCGAGATGATCCCGAGGATCATGCCCTCCAGGATGAACGGCCAGCGCACGAACCAGTCGGTGGCGCCCACCAGCTTCATGATCTCGATCTCCTTTCGGCGCACGAAGGCGGCCGTGCGCACTGAGATGGTGATGATGACCAGCGCCACCGCCCCCACCACCGCCACCAGGATCGCGCCGCCGAGCTGCGCGGCGAGGATGTAGTGCTGGACCCGGGGGATCACGTCCTTGTTGTAGTCGGTCTGGTGGGGACCGGGGTACAGCAGGGCCGAGGTGGACACCTGGTTGTTGATCCGGGTCACCGCCCCGATGTTGCGGAGGTGGAGGTTGATGCTGGCCGGCAGAGGGTTGCCGGCCCCCGTGGTCTCCAGGATGTGCAGCGCCCCGCCCAGTCCCAGAGTCGAGCTGGCCTGGGCCGCGGCCTGGTCCTTGCTCTCGAAGCTGGCCGTGCGCACGCTGGGCTCCAGCGCCAGGGTGTGCTCCATGTTGAGGGCGCTGGCAAACGAGATGTGGTCGGCCATGAAGACCTTTAGGACGCTGGCCTGGGTCTCCTCCTGGTGCAGGACGGTGTCCAGCGCCGACACCACCCCGACCGCCGCTCCCGCCCCCAACAGGGTGAGCGTGACGGTGAGCAGGGAGGCGAAGGCGATCCCTCGGTTCCGGAGGATGTTCTGGAGCGCCGACCGCACCACGAAGCGGATGGCGGGGACGGGGTTCACAGGTTGGCCTCCCCCTCCTTGAGGTACTGGCCCTCCTGCTCGTCCCGGATCAGCATCCCGCCCTCCATCGCCAGCACCCGCCGCCGACAGAGGTCCACCACCTCGCGGTTGTGGGTGGCCATGACCACCGTCGCCCCTCGATGGTTGATCTGGAGGAGGAGCTGGACGATCCCCCAGCCGGCGTCGGGGTCCAGGTTCCCGGTGGGCTCGTCGGCCAGGAAGATGCGGGGCCGGTGCACCAGCGCCCGGGCGATCGCCACCCGCTGCTGCTCGCCGCCGGAGAGCTCGGTGGGAAAGGTGTTCAGCTTGTCCTCCAGCCCCACGATGTAGAGCGCCTCACCGACCTTCTCCTTCAGATGGCTGCGGCCGGGGTCGGTCACCTGGATGGCGAAGGCGACGTTCTGAGCGACTGTGAGGGTGGGCAGGAGCTTGAAGTCCTGGAAGACGATCCCCATCTTGCGGCGCAGGCGGGGCAGGTGCCGGCGCCGCAGCCGGGCCAGGTCCTGACCCTCGACCAGAACGTGCCCCTTGCTGGCGGTCTCCTCCCGGATCAGGAGTCGGATGATCGTCGACTTGCCGGCCCCGCTCGCCCCCACCACGAAGACGAAGTCGCGGGGGGGGACGGTGAAGGAGATGTCCCGGATCGCGGGGACCCCATTGGGGTACGTCTTGCTGACGTTCTGAAAGACGATTATGGGAGGGTCGTGACGCACCGGCCGGGTGGTCCCTTCGACCTGGGGCCTGGTGGGAACCGGGCTGGTTGAGATAGACATCTTGGGGTGCTGTGGTCCTCGTGCCAGCCGCGCTGGCGCTCGACGGGCGGACCCCCAAATTAGGGAGATTGCCTTAGCCCTGGGTCGTTCTTCTTGCGGCCGAGTATAGCCACCGACGGGGAATCGGTCACTCGGGAGCCCGCAAATGAGGTCGAATCATTCGTCCCCGTGCTCACGGCGCTCCGCCTCCTGGCGAAGGAAGGCCTCGATGAAGGGATCGAGGTCGCCCTCCTCCAGCACCGCCTGGACGTTGCCGACCTCGAACCCGGTCCGCAGGTCCTTGACCAAGGTGTAGGGCTGGAGCACGTAGGAACGAATCTGGTTGCCCCACTCCGGGGAGATGAGGTCGCCCTTCAGGTCGTTGAGGTGCTCGGCACGCTGGGCCCGCTGGTAGTCGAGAAGGCGGGAGCGGAGCACCCGCCAGGCGGTGGCCCGGTTCTGCTGCTGAGAGCGCTCGTTCTGACAGGTGACCACGATCCCGGTGGGCAGGTGGGTGATCCGGACCGCCGAGGAGGTCTTGTTGACGTGCTGACCGCCGGCCCCTGAGCTGCGGTACACGTCCACCCGCACGTCCTTCTCGTCGATCTCGACCTCCACCTCGTCCGGGATCTCCGGGTACACGTCCACCAGGGCGAAGGCGGTGTGGCGGCGGTGCTGGGCGTCGAAGGGCGAGATGCGCACGAGCCGGTGAACCCCCTTCTCGGCCCGCAAGCGCCCGTAGGCGTGCACACCATCGAAGCGCACCGTGGCACTCTTCAGGCCCGCCTCCTCCCCCTCCGACTGGTCCAGGAGCTCGGTCCGAACCCGGTGCCCTTCGGCCCAGCGCAGGTACATGCGCAGCAGCATCTCGGCCCAGTCCTGGGCGTCGGTCCCGCCCGCCCCGGCATGGACGCTCAGCAGGGCTGGATAGTCGGAGTACGGGTCCTGGAAGAGGAGGTCTAGCTCCCGCTTCTCCATCTCGGAACGGAGCCCCGCCAGCTCTTCCACCAACTGGTCGCCCATGGCCGCATCCCCGTCTGAGAGCTCGGCCAGCTCCAGCGCGTCGCCGGTCCGCACCTCAAGCTTCCGTAGGTCGTCCAGCTCTCCCCGAAGACGGCTGAGCTCCTGGGAGGTCTGCTGGGCTGCTGCGGGGTCGTCCCACGCCCCATCTCGGCCCAGGTCCAGCTCTAGCTCCTGGGCGCGGCTCTCCTTTCCGGAGAAGTCAAAGATGCTCCTTGAGCTGCAGGGCGCGCCGGTGGAGATCCGTGGCCTCGTCATGCAACTCGCTCATGGGCCGAGTGTATCAAGGCCCCCGCCGGGCGCCCATCTGGCGTACGTAGGGGTCCCGTTACGCCCGTGCGACGGGCCGCAGTCGGGCAGCCGACATACTCTGCGCATGCGTTCTGAGCCGGTGGCGAGACGCCGTCTAGCTGTCCCGCAGCGCCGACAAGGTTGTCGGCGACGGGGCCACGGGTCCGGGTACAGGAGGAGTCTCTTCCTGTTGCGAACCAAGGCGACACCCGACGTCTAGCCCCCTGGTGGCATCCCCGGCCGCTCGGGTCGCTCTCCAACCACGGCTGGGTCTCGGCCACGGGGCCTCGTGATCGCCCCAAGACCAGAGGAGAATCGCAGCTTGGATGGTCAGCTCCGGCAGATGGTGCGCGCCGGGGGCAGCCTTCGGCCCCTGCAAGCGCCCTCTCCCCCTGCCCCTGCGGGCTGGCAGCCGTCGACAGCCAGGCGGTGCCGTCCTGACCCGGGCAATGCCCGGAACTCATGGCCCTGCGAGGGAGGGTTCACCACCCGAATGGAGCGGCACGTGGGGTGAGTTCCAGAGACCTACCCCACGGATCCGGCACGGGTGCGGCAGACCTCCGAGACGAGGTCAGGCTTCGCGCGTGGCAGGGCCTGACCAGCGAGGGGGTGTTTGTCCTGCTCGGGTTCCTCGTGGTCGCGGATTTCGCCCTTCCGGCGCCGGTGGCCATCTGGTTCCCCCTGCCCGCCCTGGCGCTCGCCGTGAACGCCCTGTCGCCCGGCTTCCTCTTCGGGGCCAGGCATTGGGTCGTGAGGCGCCGGGTGTACGTGCCGATCGCCCTCGTGGTGCTGGTGGGCTTCGGATTGGTCGCAGGGGGGGCGCTGCTGAACCCCACCCCACGCTCGGACCAGCCATTGACGATGACCTGTGCCGCCCGCGACCTGCGGCGCGGGACCGATCCCTACACCACATTTGAGCCCCAGTGCGAGGCCCGCCTCGGCTACCACGGCCCGGCCGCCACCCCGCTCACCAACGGCCCCTTCGCCGCGGTCCGGAACTATCCATCCGACCGCCAGATCGCCACCGCCATGAGGTCCGATCAACGGACCGGCAGCACGCAGGGATTCCCGCCTTATGGCTACCCCCCGGAGGCCGCCCTGGTATTGGTGCCGGTCGCGTTCTCCGGCTGGCACCTCATCACCCTCTGGACCGCGGCGCTGACCGCGGCGCTGCTGGTGCTCGCCTGGGCGCCTCGCCCGCGGCCCCCCTTGCCCCTGGCCCTCTGGCAGCTGGCGGGCATAGGGTTGGTGATCGCCGGCTTCGGATGGAATCCCGAGCTCGTATCCTACCTCCTGCTCTGCGTGGCATTCGCGCGCCTCTCGGAACATCGCCTGAGTCCGATCGCCCTCGGCTTGGCGATGCTCACCAACCAACAGGCCTGGCTGGCGGCCCCGGTCTACATCGCCCTCACCCACCACGAGCCGTATTGGTGGCGGCGGACCGCCTGGCTCGCCGGCGTTCTGACTGCCGGCACCGTCCCGTGGATGATCTGGGATCACTCACTGTTGCTCCAGCTCTGGCGGTTCATCAGTCTGCCGGTCTTCCCCATCGGTGCCACCGTCAGCCAGCTCCTGCCCCACTCGGCTGGCTATCGCCTGGCGCTGGCAGCCACCTTCGCCGGCTTCATCGCGATGTGCACCGCCGTCGCGTGGTTCTCGGAGCGCTGGCGCTGGGCGATGGTCCCGCTGGTATGGTTGGCCTTCTTCTTCAGCTGGAGGGCGCCCCTCTACTACTACGACGCCGTCTTCTGGCTGTCTCCTGCGGTTCTGCTCGGAGCCATGAGGAGCAAGCGAGCTGCGAACTGGCTGAGCTCCGCCCTCTCGTCAGGAAACAAACCTCAGGTGGCTGCGCCGCCGCGGGGCCGGTAACTCACCGACCTTGCGGGCTTCGGCCCGGCGGCCGACGCCCGCTTCGCCAACGGGTCGGCACCAGATAGGAAGCAGAATGCGATCGATCGGACCTGCGACCCTGCACTCCCAGCGGCACGAGGCGTAGGCACCGAGCCGGGCAGCTCCAGCGGGCTCCGCGCCGTGCGGATGGGCAAGCGGCGAGCTCAACCTCCACCCGCAAGGCTCGGCACCCACAGGATCCGGCTGTCGCCTACGGCTGCCTGCCTCCAGGGCAGCTTCGAGAGTGATGCCGCAAGAGCCGATGGGGTGCCCGGGGTCATCACCACCGCCTCGACGCGGTGCTGCCGGCAGAATGCCGCCAACTGGGCGCCGAAGTCGCTCCGGGTCGGCGCTCTTCCATACAACTCCGCGACCACCACGCTCTGAGCGAACGCGCTGGGCACGAAGCTGAGATACCCCCCGGTCATGCGGTAGCCCATCTCATCGACCGCCTGCCACAGCATCGAGTTCCCTTCATTTCCATAGGGAAGCACTACCAATGTCGCCCCGGGCTTGAAGAGGCGGACCACTTCTCGAGGTTGGAGCACGTACGGGACCTTGGCCGGCGTCGTTCGAAGCTCACTCGGCCACCAGGCCACCAGCAGGACGAGGCCCACCAGCACCGCGACACTCCATCTCCGCCTACTCCAACTGGCGAGCCAGACAGCCGCCAGGATGGCCAGCCCGAGATCGGTGTATGCCGCCAG
>DAHUYV010000148.1 GCA_027306885.1 Candidatus Dormiibacterota bacterium | reverse complement strand
GGCGGGCCAGAGGGTGCCGATCCTTTACTCGACACCCCTCCAGGACAGCGGCTGGAACTGGACCATATCGTGCGGCAGCCCGGGGGTGGTGAGGTACTCGGGGTCCGCCCAGGCGCCGCGGACTCCCAGTCCCTGCCCTCCCGGCACGCTCTCGGCCAGCTGCCGCCCGGGCCTTGACCCCACCTCGCTGCTGGCCTCGGTGGAGCGGCAGCTGCCGTCCGAGATCATCTCTGCCACACCGCCGCTCCAGGGCCTGGTCGGTGTGCCAGTCAGCGTGACGCTCGACCCCGTGCCGGTCATCCAGTACGCGACCGTGGACGTGACGGCCCCGGATCTGGGCGACGGTGACCGGGGCGAGCAGCTCCACGTCGTCTGGGTGGTCGAGGCGAGCCCGGTCGCCACGCACTGGGCGTGGCCAGACGGGACATCGGGGTGGACGACTCCCTGGCTGCCCCAGGTGGCAGAGGGGGGTGGCGAGATCATCGCCACCGTCACGTACGACGTCACGGCTTCCGGATTCTGGTCCGATGGCATCTCGGTGCATCCCCTCGCGAGCGTCACGGTGGGTGCGCTGACGGTCACGGCCCAGCTCGCGTACCAGGTTCAGCAGGTGCAGGCCAACCTCGGCTGAACGGGGCTGGGAACGGAGTCGGCCCGAGTCACCCCGGACCAGTGCGCCCTGGAGGAGTCGGATCGTGGCCCGAGGCCACCTGGCGAGCCGCCCCGTTCGGCGAGGCCCCTCCGGAGGTCGGATAGACTGGGGCCGGTCAGCTTCGGCCGCCTAGCTCAGCCGGTTAGAGCGCACGGTTCACATCCGTGAGGTCGAGGGTTCGAGTCCCCCGGCGGCCACCACTCACCTATCCGTCATGTTCGCGGGCGTGGTAGGGTCACGGCCCGATGCCGGTGGCCGTGCTTCGGCGTCGACCGGGCCGATGGACCGTCTTCCCACAGGATGCGGGCCCCCTCGGGTCGAAGGCCGCCTGGTACAGAACCCGGTCGGAGTCTGCATGGATCGGATCAGCGCAAAGGTACGGCGAAGTCACAGTCCGGCACGCTGTCCTCGGTCCCCGAAGGTGTCGCGAGATAGGTGCAACGGACCCCCAGGTCGCTCGGCTGGACGCCCCGCTCGACGCCCCACGAGTGCAGGGACTCCGACAAGAGCTGCCACTGCGGGCCGCTCGCCTGCCCATACGGGCCGAGTTCGACGAACGCCTCCTGGTGCGCCGGCTCGGTCCGAAGCGAGAGTCCTGGAAAGGCCGCCGCGAGAGCCTCGGCCTGCTCGTCGGGCACCGGTCGGCACCACTCCTGCGGTCCGTCGCTGTCGTCGCTCACAGCACCCCAGTAGATGTAGAACGGGGCCCCGGCCCTCCCGTTCATGTGCGGTGCGTGGCGGCCCTTGAACAGGGCCACGAACTCCTTGCCGAGCGCCCACGCTCCGGCCTGCCCGTTGACGCTGCGCTTCAGGCAGAGAAGGCTGCGCTTCGGGATCGCTCTGGTTTGCACGTCGTACATGGGTGAACTCCTTCCGTTGAGACGGTTGATGAGGAAACCGACCAGATTCCGGCGGGCGGCGTGCTCGGTCTCGGCGGTCGCCCAGTGGTCGGCGATGCGCTGAGCGGCGGCCTCGGGGTCAAGGCCGAGGATGGTCTTGATCTCGATCAAGGAGATGTCCAGCTGGCGGAGGGCGGCCACCAGGCGAGCCTGTTCGAGCTGATCGACCCCGTAGGAGCGGTAGCCCGAGGCCGCGTCGACCCGAATCGGCACCAACAGCCCCATCTCGTCGTAGAGGCGCAGTGCCTTGGGGGACAGACGGGAACGCCTGGCGAATTCTCCGATGCTCAGCAGGTCCATGACGGACTCCTCATGGCCGGGCATCTGCCCGGCAGGCTGAGTCTGCAGCCTCCCCAAAGGTGAAGGTCAAGTC
>DAHUYV010000145.1 GCA_027306885.1 Candidatus Dormiibacterota bacterium | reverse complement strand
CCCGCTCCGCGAGCATCTCGAAGAGCGGCTCGGCGTCGCCGACCACGCGGGTGGCCATCGCGTATCGGGCGATGTGGAAGGCCTCCAGCAGCTTCTCGGAAGGGATCCCCTGGACTCTGGCCTTGTTGACCATCGCCTTGGTGCAGGCGTGGTTGGAGGAGGCCAGGGCCGTCGCCAGGTACACGATGGTGCGGGTCTGGGCGTCGAGGGCTCCCTCCTCGGGGGGCATGGCGAAGGCGCTGCTGTGCAATTGCTCGTACACCATCGCCGGATCCACCTGAGCGGCCTTGGTGATCGCCGGGGGCACGGTGCCCATGGTGGCCGCCATTCCCTGAAGGATGGTGGGGATGTCAGGTTGGCTCATCTCGGTCTCCCTCTTCATCGGTTGTCAGCCGCCGGCGCCCCGAGGGGCGCTTGGGTCGGGGTGTATGCGGTCGGGGCGTCATGCGGCGGCGGGGCCGGTCCCGGGGAGGGGCTGCGCTGCGGCGGGGCGGTTGGGGGCCCAGGCCTCTCCGGTGACCGTGGCCCAGACGGTTCGCACCGCCACCATCAGCCACAGCAGGACCAGGAGGACCACCAGCCCCACCGCCAGGTAGTCGACATAGGCGAGTTGCCATCCCCGGGCGAGGGCGAGGGTCGCCATGGTGAAGGCCCCGAGGGGAAAGGTGAAGGCCCACCAGCCCATGCCGTAGGGGAGGGGGCCCTGGGCCAGGTATCGGACCATGACCACTGCGGCCGCGGCGAACCACCAGAGGCCGAACCCCCAGAGGATCGAGCCGGCGATCAGGGAGATCAGGCCGATGGTGGGGGCGAGGCTCCCGAACACCGGGGCTCCCGCGGCGGAGATCTTGATGAGGGCCAGCGCCCCGACTCCCACCGGTCCGAGGCCGATCACCAGGGACGGCGCCATGGCGGCCTGGGGGAGGGGATGAAGGACCAGGCGGTCGTGGAGCAGGGAGAGGACCAGGAGGAAGAGCACGAACCCCATCCCCCAGAAGGCGTAGCTGGTGAGCAGCAGCAGCCGCGCTGTGGCCGGGTCGGCGTGGGTCATCAGTGGGACCAGGACTAGGGGAACGACGATATTGGCCACCGGAGGGATGAACCAGGCTCCATTGACCGCCTCCATGGCGGTGCTCCGGGAGCTCATGAGGCTGTACACGAAGGCCACCCCCACCACGAAGGTGAGCGGAACCCCCAGCCAGGCCAGCCAGAAGACCAGGTCATAGACCACGGCGGGGGAGACGAGGAGCGGCCCCACCGAGCTGGCCACCACCGCGGCCACCAGCATGCCGGCGGGGACGGTGGCGTAAAGCGGCCCCACCAGCGGGTTGCGGAAGTCGGCGAGCGCCTCCTTGGGATACCGCAGCCAGCGCAGGGCGTACGGCCCCGCGAGGCCGACGAAGAGCACCGCCGTGATCACCGCCATCACCCGGGCGGCATCATTGGCGCCTCCCTGGAGCTGGCTCCAGTTGCCGGGGTTGGCCGCGAAGGCGATCCCGACGATGCCCGTGCCCATGACCGCGGCGAACCAGCCGGGGTGGAAGCACCGGAGGCAGAACCCAGATCTCCGAGCGCCCTTGTAGCCAGACATCGCCGACCTCCTTAGATGACCGACCCTTGCCGGACGGCGGCCGCGGTCCCGTGGCCCGACGGGGATCGCCCGGCAGCGGCCGTCCCGCCTGCGCCACCCGCCCCCGGGAGGGCCGCCCGCAACCGCCCCAGCGCCTCCGGAGCCAGCCGGTAGTCGCGACGCCGGCCCCGCTTGGTGCACTCCACCAGTCCTGCTTCCCGGAGCTCCCGCAGGTGATACGAGAGCAGGTTCATCGGCACCGGGACCAAGTCCTGAAGCTCGCAGACGCACTGCTGCTCGCGGGCCAGGACGGTCAGGATCCGGTGCCGGATGGGATCCGAGGCGACGGCCAGCAGGGCGGCCCCGCCGGCATTCACTTCAATATCAATTGATTCAATCACGGCTGAAGTATAGCGCGGATCGCCCCGGCGTGCTCGCGGGATCCGGTTGGAGGTGCAGAGCCAACCAGAGGAGCTGGAGCTCCAACCGGACGTGATGGTGCCCCGGGCCGGTGCGGTGCCCGGAACTGGGCTAGGTGGCTTCCCCGACCGGGCCGCGCCGGCCGAAGAGGCCCCAGGCGCTCATGCGCATCTTGACCTCAGCGTGCTGGTCGTTCAGCTCGCCGCGCATCACCACCGTACCCCGCTCCGGGTGGCCGGATGAGGGCCGGACCGAGACCACCTCCACCATCCCGGTGAGGAGGTCGCCCGGGCGGACCGGGGCCAGCCAGCGCACCTCCTGGATGCCGGGCGAGCCGAGGCTGGAGGAACGCAGCAGCACCTCCTCGCAGTAGAGGCGCATCCAGATGCTCGCCGTCTGCCAGCCCGAGGCGATGAGGCCCTTGAACATCGTGCCCTGAGCCAGCTCGGGGTCCCGGTGGAAGGGTTGGGGATCGTACTGGAGCGCGAACTCCAGGATCTCCTCCTCAGTGACCCGCCAGCGGCCCATGTGGAAGCGCTGGCCAGCCTGGAAATCCTCCAGGTACAGGTCGACCGGACGCTCCAGGGGTGCAATCGGTCCTTCCAGGGGCAAGGTGGGCCTCCCGTGACGGCGGCGGCCGGGCCGCCAGGGCCCCGGCGCAAGTCATCCGCCATGCTACCCTGCCTTGACACGGTGCTTCCACAGGGAGGCCCGCGGAGATCAGCCGGAGATTGCAGCGCGCCCCATGCCCACCTTTGAGCCCCTACCCAGCCACCTCGACCTCCCCCGACTCGAGGAGGAGATCCTGGAGCGGTGGCAGCGGGAGCGGATCTTCGAGCGAGGGCTGGCGCAGAACCGCTCCGGAACGCCGTTTGTCTTCTACGAGGGGCCGCCGACCGCCAACGGGCTCCCCGGCGTCCACCACGTCCTGGCCCGCTCGTTCAAGGATTGCTTCCTGCGCTACCAGCAGATGCTGGGCCGGCGGGTGGAGCGCCGGGGCGGGTGGGACACCCATGGCCTCCCGGTCGAGCTGGAGGTGGAGCGCAGCCTGCGGATCCGGGCCAAGCCCGAGATTGAGGAGTTCGGGGTCGAGGAGTTCAACCGCCTCTGCCGCAACAGCGTCATGGAGTACATCGACGAGTGGGAGCGCCTCACCTCCAGGATCGGCTTCTGGCTGGACATGGCGGACGCCTACCGCACCTACGACGCCACCTACATCGAGTCGGTCTGGTGGAGCCTCAGCCAGCTGCACCAGCGCGGCTGGCTGTACCGCGGCTACCGGGTGGCCCCGTATTGCCCGCGCTGCCAGACCTCGCTCTCCAGCCACGAGCTGGGCCAGCCCGGAGCCTACCGTGACGATATCCCCGATCCCGGAGTGACGGTCCGCTTCCGGCTGGCCGACGACCCGAAGACCAGCATCCTCGCCTGGACCACCACCCCCTGGACCCTGCCGGGCAACCTTGCCCTCGCTGTCGGCGCCCAGATCACCTATGTCAGGGTGCGCCAGGGGGACGAGCGCCTGATCCTGGCCCGCGACCGCCTCTCGGTCCTGGAGGGGGACTACCAGGTGGAGGAGGAGTTCCTGGGCTCGGAGTTGGTCGGGCTGCGCTACCAGCGCCTCTTCCCCTATCTGGAGGAGCAGGAGGGAGCCTGGCAGGTGGTGGCCGCCGACTTCGTCTCCACCGACGATGGGACCGGAGTCGTCCACACCGCCGGGGCCTATGGCGAGGACGACCTGCGGCTCTGCCTCGATCTCGGCCTCAAGGTCCGTCACACCGTCGGCCTGGACGGCCGGTTCCTGCCCTTCGTGACCGATTTCCAGGGGGTGTTCGTCAAGGACGCGGACCCTGCGGTGATGGAGGACCTGAGCCGCCGCGGACTTCTCTACCGCTCCGAGACGATCCTCCACACCTATCCCTTCTGCTGGCGCTGCGAGACCCCGCTGCTCTACTACGCCCTGGACTCCTGGTTCATCCGCACAACCGCGGTCAAGGAGCGGCTGCTGGAGCACAACCGCAGCGTCCACTGGGTCCCCGCTCACCTCCGGGACGGGCGGATGGGCAACTGGCTGGAGTCGCTCCAAGACTGGAATCTCTCGAGGGCTCGATACTGGGGCACCCCCCTGCCGATCTGGGTCTGCCCCGAGTGCCAGAAGGAGAGGTGCGTCGGCAGCTTCGCCGAGCTCGCCCTGCCCGAGGGGTTTGACCCGCACAAGCCCTACATCGACGAGATCACCCTGCCCTGCCCGTGCGGGGGGGTGATGCGCCGGGTACCTGAGGTGATCGACTGCTGGTACGACAGCGGGGCGATGCCCTTCGCGCAGTGGCATTACCCCTTCGAGAACCAGGAGCAGTTCGAGCGGGAGCACCCCGCCGACTACATCAGCGAGGCCCTCGACCAGACCCGGGGGTGGTTCTACACACTGCTGGCGGAGTCGGCGATGCTGTTCGACCAACCCGCCTACCGCAACGTGGTGGTACCCAGTCTGGTGGTGGACGAGCGGGGTCGGAAGATGTCCAAGTCGCGGGGCAACGTCATCGACCCCTGGAAGCTGCTCTCGGAGACCGGGGCCGACGCCCTGCGCTGGTGGTTCTACACCACAGTGAAGGTCGGCCAGGAGTACCGGATCTCCGTCCGCCGGGTGGCGGAGGGCGGAGTCCGCTTTCTCAACCTGCTCTGGAACACCCAGAGTTTCCTGGTCACCTACGCCAACCTGGCGGGCTGGGTACCCGGCACCGGGGATGGCGATGCGAGCCACGTGCTGGACCGCTGGGTCCTGGCCCGGCTGGCGGAGGCGGTGGGCGAGGCCAGGGCCGGACTGGATCGCTACGACGCCCACAGCGCCTGCCGGGCGATCCAGCAGCTGGTCGACGACACCAGCACCTGGTACCTGCGCTGCTCCCGCCCCCGCCTGCGGGGTGGCAGCGCCGAGTCGGCCCCGGCGTTCGCCACCCTGCATCAGGTGCTGACCGAGACTGCCCGGCTGCTGGCCCCGTTCACCCCCTTTGTGGCCGACGCCGTGTACCAGGAGCTGGAGGTCGAAGGGGCGGGGGCCACCGGATCCGTCCACCTGCTCCCCTACCCCGAGGCCGGCCCGGTCGACCATGGGCTCCTGGAGCAGATGGCGGCGGTGCGGAGGCTCGCCGAGGACGCCAGAGCCAGCCGTGAGGAGGCCGGCGTTCCCATCCGCCAGCCCCTCAGCGCCGCCAGGGTCACCGGGACGGAGCTCTCCGCCGAGCTGCGGCAGGTCCTGGAGCAGGAGATCAACGTCCGCAAGGTGCGCTGCACCTCCCCCGATGGTCCCCTCGCCATCGAGCTGGACTTCGAGCTCACCCCGGAGCTGCGCCAGGAGGGTGCCGTCCGCTCCCTGGTGCGCCAGGTGCAGAGCTGCCGCAAGTCGGCGGGGCTGCGCCCCGGCCAGCCCGCCGAACTCTTCCTCTCCGGCGAGGATCGGCTTCTGGAGATCGCTCGGCTGGGCGAGCGGCAGCTGCGAGAGCAGTGCTTTCTGGCGGAGGTGACCCTGGCGCCAGCCGGCACTCCCGTGCCCGAGAGGCTCGACTACCGGTCGGATGTGAAGGTGGAGGGAGAGGTGTTGGCGGTGGGCCTGGGCACCGCGGGAACCGATGCCCCTATGCACGGTGCCCCCTGACGGTCGATAATTCCCCCGCCCCTGGCGGGCTTCCATTCCCGGGAATGGCGGCGCGGGGCCAACCGTGACAGATCGAGGTTACAAACCATGACCGAGACTTCCAGTGCCACCCGAGAGCGCGATCTCGCCGAGATCCGGGCCCAAGTGGAGGGTGAGCGCGACCGGCTGAGCCGCGAGTTGACGCGCCTGCGGGGGGATGCCTCGGGGGGCACCGGCAAGGAGGCCCCCTTCCACGAGCACCCCACCGAGCATGCCGGGGAGATGGAGGAGCACGAGCGCCTGCTTGCGATCCGCGAGAATCTTGAGCAGATGAACGCCCAGTGCCAGGAGGCGCTGGGCCGGTTGGATCGAGGTGAGTACGGAATCTGCCGCAGCTGCGGCAAGGAGATCGACATCGAGCGGCTCAAGGCGCTTCCGTACGCCACTCGCTGCATCCCCTGCAAGGAGGCCCGGCGCGACTGACCGGGGCGCGACCCCGCCCCAAGGCGCCGCCCGGCTGACCCGGGCGGCCTGGCCTTTGATCGCCCTCCTGGCAGCCGTCCTGACCTTTGGCCTGGACCGCCTGACCAAGTTCTGGGTGACCCGCTCCCTCTATCCCGGCGAGGTGCTGTTCCGGGCCCTGCCGGTCCACATTCAGTACGTGGAGAACAGCGGGGCTGCCTTCAGCATCCTGCCGAATTTCGACTGGCTGTTCCTCGCCGTGGCGGCCGCCGTGGTGGTGGCCGCCGTCTGGTACTGGCGCCAACTGGGAATGGAGCGCTGGTGGGTGCAGGCCGCGGTGGGGATGGTGGTGGGTGGAGCCCTGGCCAACGCGATCGACCGGCTGACCCAGGGGTACGTGGTGGACTTCATCCAGCTTCCCCACTGGCCGGTCTTCAACGTCGCCGACAGCGGCATCACCGTGGGCATGGTCCTGCTGGTGGTCCGGCTCCTCCTCAAGGGGAGCCGGAGTGACTGAGGGACATGAGCGCCGGCTGACGGTGGGCGCAGAGGAGGCGGGGACCCGGCTGGATCGCTTCCTCGCCCAGCGACTCGGGACTCCCAGGGCACTGGCCCAACGCTCCCTTCAGCTCGGCCTGGTGCGGGTGGATGGACTCGCGGCGTCCCGCGCCTCGCTGGTGCTCCACCCCGGGGCGGTGGTGGCGGTGGACCCGGGATCGGCGCCCACCACCCCGGGCCCCGCCCCCGCGGACCCCCGGGTGGTGTACTCCGACTCCGAGCTCGTGGTCATCGACAAGCCGGCCGGGCTGGCGGTCCACGCCGCCCCCTCGCTCAAGGGGCCGACCCTTGCCGATTGGGTCGCCTCCCAGCCCGGGCCCTGGTCGACGATGGCGGGCCCCGAGCGCCCAGGGATCGTCCACCGCCTGGACCGGGGGACCAGCGGGCTGCTGGTCCTGGCCCGCACCGACAGCACCCATGCCGACCTCTCCGGGCAGCTCCGGCAGCGCTCCATGGGCCGGGAGTACTGGGCGCTGGCGGTTGGGTCGATAAAGGAGGACCGCGGGCGGATCGAGGCCGCGGTGGGACGGGAGCGGTCGCACCCACAGCGAATGTCGGTCACGGCGCGGGGTCGCGATTCGACCACCGAGTTCTGGGTCCTGGAGCGCCTCCCTCGTCATGTGGCGCTGCGCCTCCGCCTGCTCTCCGGCCGCACCCACCAGATCCGGGTCCACCTTGCCTACATCCACCGTCCGCTGGTGGGGGATCCCCTGTACGGTCGAAATGAGGCCGGGGCCGCCCGCCCGGCCCTTCACGCCGCCATGCTCCACCTGCGCCATCCCGGCAGCGGCGAGGAGCTCTCCTTCGTCAGCCCTCTGCCCCAGGACCTCCGCGACCTTCGGGAGCGGCTGGGCGGTGAGGGCGAGCCGGCCTGGCCGTGGGCGCCGACCGAGGAGGCCTGAGCCGAGGTGTCCGCCCGGGGACGGCTGCTGGTCCTGTCCGGCCCCAGCGGGGTCGGGAAGGATACGGTCATCCATGCGCTCCTCGACCTTCGCCCCGACCTGCACCGGCCGGTGGCCTTCACCACCCGGGCCCCGCGGCCCGGCGAGATCGACGGGCGCGAGTACTCTTTCGTCGCCCCGGCCGAGTTCGAAGCCCGACGGGCACGGGGAGAGTTCCTGGAGACCGCCAGGGTGCACGGCCACCTGTACGGCACCTCCCGCGATCGGGTGGAGGTGCTCCGGGACCGGGGGCTGGACGTCGTGCTCAAGATCGACGTCCAGGGGGCTGCCCAGCTGCGCCAGACCCTCTCGGACGCCCTCTTCGTCTTCCTCGCCCCGCCCTCCCGCCAGGAGCTGCTGGCCCGGCTGGTCGGGCGGGCCACCGAGAGTCCGGAGGAGCTGCGCCGCCGAACCGCCGACGCCGACCGGGAGCTGGCGGAGGCCGGCTGGTACCACCACGTGGTGGTGAACGAGGAGGTCGACCGCGCCGCCCGCGCGATCTCAGCACTCCTCGATCGCAAGCCGACCTGACCGCTCCCCGCGGTCGCTGCCACAATGACCCGTGATGGCGGGTGATGGCCTGGAGGGTCGGCGGATCTTGGTCCACGTGTGTGGAGGGATCGCCGCCGTGAAGGCGCCCGAGCTGATCACCGGCCTCCGCAAGGAGGGGGCTGAGGTGCGAGTGGTCATGACCGCCGCCGCCACCGCGTTCGTCGCCCCCCTTGCGCTCCAGGCCCTCTCCGGGCACCCGGTCGCCCATCCCGGCCGGGGCGCGGCGGTGGACGAGGCCGGGATGCCCCACATCGACCTCTCGGCCTGGGCGGATTGCCACCTCGTCGCTCCGGCGACCGCCACCACCATTGCGCGCCTGGCGGTCGGCCTCGCCGACGACCTGGTCAGCGCCACCCTCCTGGCCACCAGAGCACCAGTCCTTCTGGCCCCGGCAATGGAGACCGGGATGTGGGAGAACCCGGCCACCCAGGCCAACCTGGGAAAGCTCCGGTCGCGCGGCCTGCACCTGGTGGGGCCTCTATCCGGCCGACTGGCGTCGGGCCGAGAGGGGATGGGGCGGATGGCGGAGCCCGCCCAGCTGCTCGAGGCCGCCCGGCTGCTGGTCGAGCCTCGCCGGGAGCTGGCCGGCGTTGGGGTGCTGGTGACGGCCGGAGGGACCCGGGAGCCGATCGACCCGGTCCGCTACCTGGGCAACCGGAGCAGTGGCCGGATGGGGCTGGAACTGGCCCGCGCCGCCCAGCGCCGGGGGGCGACGGTCCACCTCGTGACCTGCGCCGAGTTGGACGGGTCGCCCGTCGGGGTGGAGGTGGTGACTGTGGAGACCGCGCAGGAGATGCTGGCGGCCTGCCGCGAGCTCATCCCGGAGGTGAGCCTCCTGCTCATGGCGGCGGCGGTGGCGGACTACCGGATGGCCCATCCGTCCGCGCAGAAGATGCACCGCTCCGAGCACCCCACCTTGGAGCTGGAGCTGGTGGCCAACGTGGACGTCCTCGGTGAGCTGGTGGCGGAGCGGCCGGCCGCCTGCAAGGTGGTGGGCTTCGCCGCTGAGACCGAGGACTTCCGGCGACGGGGGAGGGAGAAGCTGGCGGCCAAGGGCTGCGACCTGCTGGTGGCCAACCCCGTTTCCGGCGAGCACTCCGCCATGGGAGGAGAGGAGGCGGAGGCTGTGGTCCTGTATCCCGACGGTCGGGAGGTCGAGCTGCCCTATGCACCCAAGAGCCTCATCGCCGGGCGGATCCTGGATCTCGCCGCCGGCCTCCTCGACCAGAGCCGGGGCGCCCCGGGGGCCGGTTGAGCCCCGCCGGGCGGATCGCCCGGGTGGTCCCCGACCTGGGAGCTGGGGCTCCGGGCGGCGTCTACGACTACCTGGTTCCCGAGCCGCTTCAGGAGCAGCTCATCCCCGGCCAGCGGGTGGTGGTCCCCTTCGGTCGGAGGCGGGTGTTCGGGCTGGTGGTGGAGCTGACCGAGGAGTCCGCCGTGAAGGGCCTCCGGCCGGTGGAGCGGATCCGCGACCCCGAACCGCTGCTTCTGCCCCAGCAGATCAGCCTGGCGCAGTGGATCAGCACCCACTACCTCAGCCCTCTGCCTGAGGTGATCCGGGCGATGGTGCCACCGGCGATGCGCGGGGGACGCGCCGACGCCCGGCCGGTGCGGCGCACCCGGCCGGTGGACGAGAGTGAGGGGTCGCTGGCAGGCGAACGGCCGGAGCTCAATCTCAGCCCAGAGCAGGAGCGCGTGTTCGCTCCCATCGAGCGGGCTGTGCGCTGGTCGTCGCCGGAGGAGTTCCTGCTCTTCGGTGTCACCGGGTCGGGCAAGACCGAGATCTACCTGGCGGCGATCCGGACCGCGCTGGAGCGCGGCCGGGGAGCGATCGTGCTCATCCCCGAGATCTCCCTCACCCCCCAGACCGTGGCCCGCTTCTCGCGCCACCACCCCGGGGGGGTGGCGGTGCTCCACTCGGGGCTGACGCCGGGGCAGCGTGGCGCGGAGTGGCGTCGGGTCCGCTCCGGGCGGGCACGGGTGGTGGTCGGGTCCCGCAGCGCCGTCTTCGCCCCCATGCCCAACTGCGGCGTCGTCATCGTGGACGAGGAGGACTCCACCTCCTACAAGCAATACGATCGGGTGCCGAGGTACCACGCCGTGGAGGTGGCCCGCCGGCTGGGCCGGATCCTCTCGGTCCCGGTGATCATGGGCAGCGCCACCCCGCGGTTGGAGACCTACCAGCAGGCCGCCGCGGGGGGGCCGCTCACCATGCTCCGCCTCCCCCGGCGCTACAACGGTCGCCCGCTTCCCCCGGTGCGGGTGGTCGACCTTCGGGAGGAGCTGGCCTGGGGCAATCGCTCGCCCTTCTCACGGGAGCTGTCGGCCGCCGTGGGCCGCTCGCTCCAGGAGAAGGGGCAGGTGATCCTCTTCCTCAACCGGCGCGGGACCTCCAGCGTGGTCCTTTGCCGCGGCTGCGGCGAGGCGCTGGGCTGCCCCAGCTGCTCGGTGTCGCTCACCCTCCACCTCCCCGACCGGCTCTGCCGCTGCCACTACTGCGGCCACTTCGAGCCGCTTCCCGAGCGCTGCCCGACCTGCCAGGGGCCGGTGCTGCGCGCCCTGGGCGCGGGCACCGAGCGGGTCGAGGCGGAGGCGCGCCAGCTGTGGCCGGAGGCCCGGATCCTGCGCATGG
Organism: Candidatus Dormiibacterota bacterium; assembly: GCA_027306885.1. GTDB lineage: Bacteria > Chloroflexota > Dormibacteria > Aeolococcales > Bog-877 > JAJYXT01. The sequence goes on along the minus strand of DAHUYV010000145.1, from coordinate 2,823 downwards.
ACCGGGACACCGTGGGTCACCGGGACGCCCACCGGGAGATCTACGAGGCTTTCGCCGAGCGCCGCGCCGACCTTCTGATCGGGACCCAGATGGTCGCCAAAGGGTGGGACCTACCCGGGGTACGCCTGGTGGGGATCGTGAATGCCGACATCGCCCTACACTTCCCCGACTTCCGCGCCTCGGAGCGCACCTTCTCCCTGCTCACCCAGGTGGCCGGCCGGGCCGGCCGGGGGGACGAGCCCGCCGACGTCATCCTCCAGACTTACAGTCCAGACCACCCCGCGGTGCTGCGGGCGGTGGAGCACGACTACGAGGGCTTCGCCCGGGAGGAGCTGGAGGTGCGGCGAGCGCTCCGCTACCCGCCCTTCACGCGGCTCTTGGTGGTGACGCGCAGCGATGTCCGGGAGGAGGTTGCCCGCGCCGACTGCGAGGATGAGGCGGCGCGCCTGCGCCCCCAGCTAAAAGCCCAGGGGGTGGAGGTCCTTGGCCCCGGCCCGGCGGTGATCCCCCGGCTGCGCTCCCTGCACCGCTGGCAGATCACCCTCAAGGGGGCGCGGCTGGACGGCGTCGCCGAGCTGCTCCCGGCGGGGAAGGGCTGGGCCCTGGACGTCGACCCGGCCTGAAGGCCCGCCCCGGGCTCCCGATAATGGCCGGGCGGGTCCGTTCTTGGAGGTGGTCGGGTGCGGCTGGTGTTCGCCGGTTCGAGCGCGTTCGCGCTGGCCCCCCTGCGGGCCCTGGCGGCCTCCTCTCACTCGGTGCTGGCCGTGGTGACAGCTCCCGACCGGGCGGGCGACCGAGGGCGGCTGGCGCCGCGCCCGGTGCGCGATCTTGCACGTCAGCTGGGGCTGCCGGTGCTCCAGCCCACCCGCCTCGGCCGAGTGGACCTCGAGCCGCAGCTGGCGGCCGGGGCCGATCTGTTGGTGGTCTGTGCCTACGGGCAGCTCATCCCCGGATCGATCCTGGATGCCTTCCCCAGAGGCGCGGTGGGGGTCCATCCCTCCCTGCTGCCGCGCCACCGGGGAGCGGCGCCGGTGGCGGCGGCCATCCTCGCTGGCGACCGGGAGACCGGGGTGTCCATATTCCGGGTGGAGCGGCGCCTCGACGCCGGGCCGGTGCTGGCCGCCAGGGCGGTGCCCCTGCCCTCGACGGCGACGACCCCCGAGGTGGAGGCCGAGCTTGCGGAGCTGGGTGCGAGCCTGCTGGTCGAGGTCCTGGGACAGATGGAGGACGGTCGCCTCGAGCTGCGGGCGCAGGACGAGTCCAGGGTCACCTACGCCGCCAAGCTGAGGCGCACCGACGGGCATCTTCCCTGGTCGATTCCGGCCGAGGAGGTCGACCGAAGCCTACGCGCTCTGCGGCCCTGGCCCGGGGTGACCGTGGTGCTGGCGGGCACCGAGGTCAAGCTGCTGCGCGGTGGGGTGGTGGCGGCAGCTGGCACGGCGACGCCGGGAGAAGAGCTTGGTTGGGACGGTGAGGCGCTCGTCATGGGAACCGGCGCCGGCACCTTCCGGGTGGAGCTGGTTCAGCCTCCAGGGGGCCGGCCCATGACCCCGGCGGCGTTCATCAGGGGCCGCCGGCGGGCCGACCAGGGGGTGCTGTGAGCGAGCCGCCCCGCCCGGCCCTGCTGGCCAGGAACAAGCGGGCCTGGCATGAGTACCACGTCCTGGAGCAGCTCGAAGCCGGGCTGGAACTGCACGGGACCGAGGTGCGTTCCCTGCGCGAGGGGGGAGCCCAGATCTCTGACGCCTATGTCCGCATCGAGCGCGGCGAGGCGTTTCTGCTTGGGGCTCACATCCGACCCCACGTCTATGCCAGCCGGCAGAACCACGAGCCGCTGCGCTCCCGCCGCCTGCTCCTGCACCGCCGGGAGATCGACCACCTTCTGGGTCTGGCCAAGCAGCCGGGCATCACCCTGGTGCCACTCGACCTGCACCTGCACCGCAACCGGGTCAAGGTGGAGGTGGGCGTCTGTCGCGGCAAGCGGGAGTACGACAAGCGGGCGGCCCTCGCCGAGCGTGAGGCCAAGCTCCAGATGCAGCGGGCCCTGGCCCGGAACTGGAAGTGAGCGGTGTGAGACCTCAGCCGTAGGGGTATATTGTCGGTTGCGACTTCCCCTGGGGGCGTGTGGCTTCGACGGGAACGTGGGTTGCGAGATGGCGTGTCGAGCCCCGGGCTCGTAAAACCGGGAAAGGCATTAACTGCCAACCACTCGAGCCAACCGGCTCTGGCCTACGCCGCCTGATCTGATCAGAAGGTAGTGCCGAAAGCTCAGGCTCAGGCCTGACGTCGACCGGGTGGGCGCCCGTGACGCCCGGACCCGACGTTAATACAGCGGGCTTGCCCGGCGGTGGTGCCGCAGCGCCGCCGGGGACGCAAGCTGAGGCTGGTCCTCTCTGAGCCCGTCCGGGGGCGCTGAGGGGATGAGAACCATACCCGGGCTACACACGTAGAGGTTTCGTGGAACGCGTTTTCGGACCCGGGTTCGATTCCCGGCGCCTCCACCAGGGTTGTTGCAAAGAGAGTTGCAAGGTTGGCCCAAACGATCAACTTTCAGACTCTGGTTGGCCACTGAGGTCAGCTTGAACGCGCCGGAGGGCGCGGATCTGAGTCCAGGAGTGGGCCCGGACGCCGTCCAAGCTGGCTCGGTGGGGCGGTCGGCCTAGCTGAAGCTGCGCCGAACTGCTCCCGTTCGAATGGGAGGGTCGATCAGGCGGCTGGGGGTACCAGCGTCACCGGTGGGTCGGACCCGGTGGGTGCTCGGGCTGCGGCCCGGCGGTCCGCTCGCTGCTCGAGCAGGCGCTTCACCATCGTGCCCCCGCTGGA
>DAHUYV010000101.1 GCA_027306885.1 Candidatus Dormiibacterota bacterium | reverse complement strand
CGGGCCACCTGCACCTTGGCGCGCCGGAGCCGACCTCAGGCGCGCAGGGCCCCCTGGTTGGAGCCGGGGAGGCGGCTCGCGAGGCCAGGGACCCTACCCACCTACAATCGCCGACCACGGAGCGCGGGGTAACCGGGAATCCTGTCAGCGGGGGCCTAGGGAACCGCGTGGCCGCCCGGGTGAAAACCCCTGCGAGCCCTGGTGAACAGTGGCGGCGCTCCGACTCCCGGGCGGCTCTGGCGACCGGCGGAGAGCGCCTCTTCCGTCCCTTGCCAGAGAGCGCTCGCCCGGCCGTTGACGGCGCCGGACGACACTGGGACCCATGGCCGAGGACGCGGACACCGTCTGCGATGCTCCCGGGGGGGCTGGGCTAACGAGCCTGCCTTCCGACTCCTCCGACGGTGGGGGCGCACCAAGGTGACGGCCCTTCTGGCGCTCACCACCGTCCTGGCCTGGGGATTCTGGATACCGGTGGCCCAGGCGGCCCCCGGCGTTCCGCAGGCGACCCGGACGTTGCTCGCCACCGTGGGGAACCTCGGATTCGCCGCCGCGGTCCTGCTGCTCGGAGGAGGCCACGTGGACCTGACCTGGCGCGGATTCTGGTTCCCCTTGGCCGGAGGGGTGGCCTGGACAGCCGGCAGCTACTCCGCCTTCCGGGCCGCCGAGCTGGTGGGACTGGCCCGGGCCAGCGGCTCCTGGACTCCCCTCAACATCGTCGTCGCCTTCATCTGGGGGGGGCTCCTGTTCGGGGAGCTGAACCGCTTCGGCCCAGCCCAGCTTGCCGCCCTCGGTGCCGGACTGCTCCTGGTGCTGGCGGGGATTGGACTGATAGTTCGCTCCCGTGACGACCCGGAGGACGGCCCGGCATCGGGGGAGGGCTTCCAGGGAGGCCGTCCCGCGCCGCTTCCTCCGGATGCCGTCGGGACCGGCGCTCGGTACCGACGCGGACTGCTGCTCGCCGGTGCGGCGGGGCTGCTCTGGGGCAGCTACTTCATCCCGGCCCAGTGGGCCGGGGAGCCGGCAGCCACCACCAACTTCCCTCTCGCCGTTGGGATCTTGGCGTCCGGTGTGGCCCTCGCCGCCGTCGCGGGCGGTCCGCGATCGCTCAGCTTCAGGGTCACAGCCGCTCAGCTGGCAGCCGGGGTCCTGTTCGGGGTCGGCAACCTGGCCCTGCTGGGGCTGGTCTCCCGGGTGGGAACGGGGGTCGGCTTCACGATCGCCCAGCTCAGCCTCCTCATCAACGTCTCGGTGGGGATCTTCGTCTTCAAGGTACCGAGACCTGGCTCGCACGCCGCCTGGATGATCCTGGCCGGGGTGCTGCTGGCCGGAGCCGGCGGCGTGATGGTGGGCGTCCTGCCCTAGGAATCGCCAGCCCTCGGGGGACACCGCTCCCCCTGGAGCCCGCGGAACCACGGATCCCGGCGCCCGGCCAAGCCACGAACATCACAGACAGGCGTGGACGGGGTGGTTCCGTCCCGCCGCCGAGGGTGGGGCGATGCAAAAAAATCGAGCCGGGCGGACCGTGGCGACTGTCGCTGGCGCGATCCTGGTGCTGCTCAGCATCGGTCTGCTGGTTGTCGGTGGGACGCTCCTCTGGGTTCATGGAACCCGCCGGGACGTGGCCGGCTTCTACACCACCCCCACCACGCGCGTGGCCACCGCGGGATACGCGGTCACCTTCGACGCTCAGCTGGGCTCGGTCAACTGGACTCCGGCGGACCTCTTGGGCGACATCCGGGTGCGTGCCACCGCCGAGGGGGACCGCTCGCTCTTCATCGGCGTTGCGCCCCGGGATGAGGTGACCACCTGGCTGGCCGGGGTGGCCCACGACCGTCTGACCACTTTGTCACTTGGCCCGGTGGCGAGCCGGACCCAGTGGATCAGCGGTGGGCACGCGATCGGACTGCCGACCGCTCAGACCTTCTGGGTCGCCTCCTCTCACGGAACCGGGACCCAGAGCCTGGTGTGGACTCCCCGCGCCGGGGATTGGTCGGTGGTGCTGATGAACACCGATGCGGCCCGCGGCCTGGCGGTGTCGGCTGACGCCGGGGTGAGCTCAACCATCCTGCTGCCCGCGGGCCTTACCGCCGGCGCCATCGGCCTGCTGGTGCTGGCCGTCGCCACCCTGCTCCTGGTTCTGGGACTGGGCGGTTGGGGAGGACAGCGGCCGGCTCCCAAGGGGGCGCAGGCGGTGGACGTCAGCACCCAACCCGACGCCTACCCGGTCCGCCTGGAGGGGCACCTGGACCAGGGGGTCAGCCGATGGCTGTGGATCGTCAAGTGGCTGCTGGTCATCCCACACTGGATCGTCCTCCTGGTGCTCTGGCCGGTGGCCCTGGTCGTGACGGTGGTGGCGGGTTTCGCCATCCTCATCACCGGCCGCTACCCGCGCGCCCTGTTCGACTTCAACCTGGGGGTGATGCGCTGGAGTTGGCGCGTGTCCTTCTACACCGTCGGCGCCTTTGCCAGTGACCGGTATCCGCCCTTCAGCCTCGCCGCGGACCCGACTTATCCCGCCGACCTTGCCGTCGACTACCCGGAGCGGCTCTCCCGGGGGCTGGTGCTGGTCAAGTGGTGGCTGCTGGCGCTCCCGCAGTACCTGGTGGTGGGCTTCTTCGTGGGCGGAGGCGCTCTGGGCTGGCGGTCCGGCTGGCCGCTGGAGCTGGGCGGCGGGCTGATCGGCGTTCTGGCGCTGATCGCGGTCGTGGTGCTGGCCGTTAGCGGCCGCTACCCGGAGTCGGTGTTCGACTTCGTGATGGGGCTGAACCGCTGGTGCTACCAGGTGCTCGCCTACGCCCTGCTGATGCGGGACGAATACCCTCCCTTCCGGCTGGACGCCGGGGGACCCGATCCCGGAAGTCGGACCCCGGAAAATGTGCCGCCAGCGCTTCCTGGAGGAGATCTGGCCGGCGCCCACGGCTGAACTTCGACTTCCCGTCTGGACTGCTTGATTCCCGCCCGGCAAGTCTAGAATCGGGGCCGTGCCGCAAGGACCAGCGGCTCGCAACGGTCCGCAGCAGGGGGGTGCCGAGGGCGCTCCCGGCGAGAGCGGGGCGGGTGCCGGAACGGGCGGTCCGAAAGGAACGGCGGTCCCTCGGGCCGGGTGATAAGTGGTCGAAACTTGGAGGCGCGGCAGGCGCGCTTCAGCCGGTTCACTAAGAGGGAAGTACCGCACCTATGACACCGGATCGCACCTCGGGCCACTCAGCGGCCTTCTTCGACCCGCAGCGCGACCACTGGTGGAACGAGGACTTTCTCCGCCTGCTCGTCGAACGCCTGGGCCTTGCTGCGACGCGATCCGTCTTGGATGTGGGATGCGGGTTGGGGCATTGGTCCCGGGTACTTACCCGCGCGCTCCCAGCGGTTGCGGACGTCACTGGCATTGACCCAGAGGCAGCCTGGGTCAGGCAGGCGCGCCTTGTTGATACCGATCGGCTGTCCACCCAGACCTCCGTGGTTCAGGGACGAGGCGAGCAGCTTCCCTATCCGGACGGGCACTTCGACCTGGTCACCTGCCAGACCGTCCTCATCCATGTGGCAGACGTTCCGGCGGTACTGCGTGAGATGCGTCGGGTCACTCGACCCGGGGGAACGGTCCTCGTGGCCGAGCCGAACAACTTGGCCGGACAGCTAGTTCGATCGAGCGT
>DAHUYV010000138.1 GCA_027306885.1 Candidatus Dormiibacterota bacterium | reverse complement strand
CTCCCAGGAGGAACGCATCCTCCACCTGGTCGCGGAGGGGCGGACCAACAAGGAGATCGCGCGGCAGTTGCACCTCGCCGAGAAGACGGTGAAGAACTACGTCACCAGCATCCTCACCAAGCTCGAGGTCGCCCGGCGGGCCGAGGCCGCCGCCTATCTGGCCCGCCACAGCGTCGGCGCCCCGCCGCCGTGAGAGCTCCGGCGGGGGCGCCGGCCCGCCGGCTGCCGGGGCCGAGGTGACGGCCCGAGGTCTGGAGATGGACGCCGGCGAACAGAGCACCGACGCGGGCTCGCGGCGCGACGACCGGCGGCCCCGCTGCCGCTGGGCGGTGGGACCATCGCCGGAGCTCCTCCGGTACCACGATCGCGAGTGGGGGGTGCCGCTGCATGGGGAGAGCGCTCTTCTGGAGATGCTGACCCTGGAGGGTGCCCAGGCTGGACTCTCCTGGTCCACCGTCCTCTCGCGTCGTCCCCGGTACCGGGAGGCGTTCGCCGGGTTCGACCCCGAGATTCTGGCCGGTTGGGGGGATGCCGACCTGGAGCGCCTCCTGGCGGATCGGGGGCTCATCCGCCACCGCGGCAAGCTCGCCTCGGTGATCGCCAATGCCCGGGTGGTGCGCCGGCTCCACGACGAGGGGAGCGCCCTGGACCAGCTGCTCTGGTCCTCTGTGGAAGGGGCACCACTTCAGCCCCGGTATCCCCCGGAGGCGGGGCCGCCCGGCGTCACCGCGGAGTCGACGGCCCTGAGCCGCAGGCTGCGCCAGCTGGGGTTCAAGTTCCTGGGGCCGACCTCGACCCTCTCTTTGATGCAGGCCTGCGGCCTCACCAACGACCACACCACCGACTGCTTCCGCCAGGGGGAGCTGGAGAGCACGGCGGGGCCCGAAGCCGGGGCGAGCTGAGCCCCCAGCGGTCAGCCGGCCGGAGGCGCGCCCACGGAGGGGCGGGCCGCCTTCTCAGCGACCGCAGGGGCAGCCGAGATGCCCTTCTGGGGCATCAGGACCGCGTCGATGAGGCCGTACTCCACGGCCTCCTGCGCGGTGAGGAAGTAGTCACGGTCGATGTCCCGCTCCACCTGCTCGATGGGCCGCCCCGAGTGGTGGGCGATGATCTCAGTCATGCGCCGGGTGTTGGACATCACCTCGCGCAGCTGGATCTCCATGTCCCGCGGTGCGCCCCTGGTCCCGGCTGTCCCCTGGTGGATCATGATCTTGGCGCTGGGCAGCGCCAGCCGCTTCCCTGGGGCTCCGCCGCAGAGGATCATCGCCGCCGCCGACATGCCCATGCCGATGCAGGTCGTCGCCACCGGGCAGCTCACCTGCTGCATCACGTCGTAGATCGCCAGTCCGCCGTACGCCAGCCCCCCCGGAGAGTTGATGTAGAGGTGGATGTCCCGCTCGGGGTCCTGGCTCTCCAGGTAGAGCATCTCCGCCGCCAGCAGGTTGGCCACCTGATCGTCCACCTCCTGGCCGAGGAAGAGGATGCGCTCCTTCACCAACAGGGAGTAGATGTCGTAGGCCCGCTCCCCCCGCGAGGAGCCGTCCAGGACGGTGGGGACCAGGGTCGCCCGGATGTCCCGCTGAAGTTGGGGGGCCCCCGCCGGCAGCTGCATGCTCGCACCTCCCTGACCGCATCATCTCGAATGCGGGATATCATATGTGCTATGACGAGCGGCCAGCCCGGTGTCCGATGACCGAGCGCACCCACGAGACCTCGTTCCCCGGTTTCTCGGAGATCGCCCAGCGCCGACGCCGGCTGGCCGAGGGACTCTCCGCCGTCCGCACCGCCAAGGGCCTCTCCCAGACCCAGGTGGCGGCGCGGATGGGGACCTCGCAGTCGGCGGTGGCACGGCTGGAGGCCGGGTGGTCGGATGTCCGCCTTTCCACCCTGGAGCGGTACGCCCGGGCGGTGAATGGATCCCTCAGCGTCGAGCTGCGCGCCGATGACTGAGCAGCCGCCCAGCCCGCGGCCGGGGGAGGTCCCGCCCTCCGACCTTCCGCCGGGAGCGGCCGATGCCCTCTTCGAGCGCCGGGTGGTGCTGCTGCAGGGGTTCCTCGGGTACGGGGAAGCCACCCAGGTCGCAGCTCAGCTCATGGCACTGGACGCGCTCGGGGACGCGGGCATAAGGCTCCAGCTCCACTCGGACTCGGGAACGCTCCAGGGGGCGCTCATTGTCATGGACACCATCTCGAGCCTTGGGGTACCGGTGGAGACGGTCTGCCTGGGTTCCGCCCAGGGGCCGGCCCTCGGGGTGCTGGCGGTGAGCCGGCGGCGGCTGGCGGCCCGGCACGCAAGGCTGCGGTTCCGGCCCCGCGATCTGGCCGCGGACGGGACCTCGGCAGAGCTCACGGCAGCGGTGGAGTGGCACCTGCGCCAGGAGGCTCGGTGGGTCGAGCTGGTGGCAGGAGCCACCAGCCAGCCCGCCGAGCGGGTGGAGGTCGACCTGGCCCAGGCCCGCTACCTGGAGCTGGAGGAGGCGATCGAGTATCGGCTTCTCGACGGCATCCTCCCCTCGCCGCCCTGAGCTGCCGCGGTCCCCGCCTAGGGGAAGTAGGGGTCCTTCGGCTCCCCCCCGCCGGCAAGCTGGCGGGGGGGAGGCAGGTCGCTGCCCTTCTCGGCAAGCCCCAGGGCCTGGTCGCTGATCCCCTCCGAGCGCAGCACCTCCCAGCCCGCCTCCAACTCCAGGGAGGTGAGAGCGACCACCTGGTCGCCCTCGATGTGCACGTCCCAACCGAGGTTCTCCAGTCGGCGCAGCACTTGGGTCAGGATCGAAGCTCTTTCGTGGATCTCCTTGGCAGCGGCGGCCAGCCGGGCCGAGGCCGGCAGGTTGTCCACGGTGGGGCGGTCGGGGAAGCCGAAGGAGTGCATCTCCAGATAGGTCTCCAAAGTCCGAGAGATGGGGGCCCTCGTCACCGCGGCATATTCCTCTCCGGCGCGCCGGATCGGGCGGAACACCAGCCTCACGGGTGCAGCTGAGTGGGAGCAACCACCCCCACGTTGCTGGCCGGCCCGTTGAGCGCCGGACCGTTGGTCGAGGGCGGGCTGTAGTTCTGCTGCTGGTTGATCAGCATGTGGTTGGTGATGAGGAAGGGGCCCCGCCCGTTCTCGCGGATGAAGCCCATGAGGGCCATGATCAGCGAGATCGCGACCCCCACGGTGATGAGGGAGATCGCCTGGCCGCGTCCGGCGTCACCCCAGCGCAGCCTCCCTCGGGAGAGGTGGACCAGGTACACCGTCAGCGCCGTGATGGCAACACCGGTGAAGGTGATGAGGGCGGTCAGCTTCCAGGGGATCATCGCCCCCCAGGGGATGAGCAGCCCACCCTGCCAGATGGGCACGTTGGCGTTGGCCGCGAACACGCTCTCATAGCTCCAGGCCAGCGAGGACGGGGTGGAGATCAGCAGCCACGAGGCGAACGACAGCGCGGTGCAGACCGCCAGCGCCGGTGACCGGAAGCCGCTGGAACGAACCCTCCGCCAGAGATAGAAGACGCCGACCGTGAAGATCGCTCCGAGGAGGAAGACCTGGAAGAGGAACGCGGTGCTGAGCCCGCCCAGCATCATGTCGTACCAGGACGCATAGGAGTGGAGCTGGATCTCCTTGGCGTACTCCCAACCCACCAGCGGCTGGGCGATGGTGAACCCGACCGCCCAGATCAGGCCGTAGTGCCCCATCCAGTCCATGTAGGCCCGCTTCACCGGCTCACGGCAGCGCCAGAGCAGGCGGACCCCTGCCACGAGGGCCACCATCGCCCCGGCGAAGGCGATGTTGCCCACGAAGCGATGGATCTCCAGAGGGATCATGGTCGGGTTGAGCAGGATGAGGGGGAGGTTGAAGGCCGGGCGCGGGGTCAACATGTAGGAGGCCACCACGTTGATCAGCAGCATCTGGATGCTGGCGTTGATGAAGAGCAGCAGCTCCAGGCCGACGCGCAGCCCGCGCACCCGCCCCAGCCAGTCCCAGCGGGCGTACAGCGGGTAGAGGCAGATGATCTCGCCGATGAAGGCCGCCGCCTCGGCGACGAACGGCCAGAACAGGATCCGCTCCAGGGTCACGAAGAAGTGGCTCCAGAGACCGAGGAAGAGGATCATCACCGCGAAGATCGCCAGCGACCCACCGACGGCGAAGGTGGCGCCCAGCATCGTGACCAGACCCTTGGAGAAGCGGTCGTAGTGCTCGTTCTTGCGCTTCCAGCCCATGAAGTCGGTGACCGCCAGCATGATGTAGCCGCCCTGCTGGAAGGCGGCGAACTGGATGTGGCCGAGCATCAGCAGCGCGACCAGGGCGGTCGCCACCCCGGTGGAGATCGGGACCGGGGTCAGCTGGGGGGTGGAGGCGGCGATCAAGTTCACGTCAGAGGTTGAACAGTCGATTGACCGCCAGCATGGCCTCGAAGATGAGGAAGAGCACCACGAAGAGGCCCGGCACCATGACCTCCGGACGCCGCCAGGGCTCGCGGCCGGGGGTTCGGTCCAGGAAGGGTACCAGTATCAGCAGGGTGGTCCCGATGCCGGGGACGATGAACACCCCGACCGGGATCATCCAGGCCTGAGGGAACTGGACCAGCATCTGGTCCAGCGGCAGGAAGAACCACTCCGGGGTGGGCACGTAGTTGAGGGCGGCGGGATTGGCGGCCCGCTCCAGGGGCGCCCCCACCACCACCGCCATGACGAAGATCAGCAGGACCAGTCCGAAGCTGACGACCGAGTCCTTGAAGACCTGAGAGGGGAAGAACTCGTCCAGGTCGACCGGGACCGCGTAGCCAGGGTCGCTGGGGAGAGCCGGGTAGGGAGCCTCGGCGTGAGCCATCCGGTGGGCGCGGTCGGCCTCGGTCTCCTCCTCCACCCCCTCGTAGTTCACCCAGGAACCGTGCTCCCCGTGGCGGCGCAGGAGCGCCAGGTGGAGCCCGATGAGGGGCACCAGGATCGCCGGCAGCAGCCAGATGTGGATGGCAAAGAAGCGGGTCAGGGTGGCCGGCCCCATCTGGGTCCCGCCTCTCAGGATCTCCTGGAGCTGGGTGCCGAAGATCGGGAAGTAGGCGATCACGTGGGTGACGACGGTGGCGGTCCAGTAGGCGGCCTGGTCCCAGGGGAGCATGGCCCCGGTGATCCCGAGGCCGAGGACCATGAGGAAGAGGACCACCCCCACGATCCAGTTCAACTCCCGCGGCTTCTTGTAGGAGCCGCTGACGAAGGTGCGGACCATGTGCAGCCCGATCACCACGAAGAGGACGTAGGCACCCCAGAGGTGCATCCCGCGGACGATCGCCCCGAACTCGTCGTGACGCTCTGTGAAGTTGAGACTCTCCCAGGCCTCGGTGGTCGAGGGGACGTAGGTCCAGAGCAGGAACATCCCGGTCACGATCTGGTTGACGATCAGGATCAGGGTGGCGCTGCCCAGCGAGTAGGCCCACGCGCCCCGCCGGGGCACCGCCTCGTAGAGCAGTTGATGGACGAGGTCGGTGACCCCGAGCCGCTCGTCGACCCAACGATAGGTGGTCGCCATCAACCCGGCGAAGGGCCGCGTCAGCCTGGCCGCCAGCTGGCTCCGCTGCTGGTCCGCCATCTCAGCTGCCCTCGACGAGCACGTTGCGAATGAAGAGGTTGTTCCCCACCAGCTTGTGCTGGTAGCGGAACAGCGGCTGGGGAGGCGGCCCCCCGATGTTGGTGCCATCGATGCTGTAGAGGCCCCCGTGGCAGGGGCAGAGGAAGACGTTGAGGTTGATGTCCCAGTGGACGTCGCACTGCATGTGGGTGCAGACGTTGGAGAGGGTGAGCATCTGCACCTTGCCGTTGAGGTTGAGCTTCACCACGTAGACCGTCCGGGGCACGGGCGGCACCTGCCAGGCGTCCCCGCCCTGGTCCAGCAAGACCACGTAGGCGGTTGGCACCCCGACCCCCACGTGCTGGATGTCGGCCACCAAGACCCAGGGGAAGCGCTCCTTGTAGAAGGCCGGGCTGAGGATCGACCCGACGATGGGAGCACCGATCAGAAGGCCGATGCCCGCCCCCGTGGCGTTGATTCCCAGCATCATGAAGCGGCGCCGCGACATCCTGCGCTGGGCCAGCCCCAGCTGCTCCTCAGCCACTGCCCCGCACCACCAGCAGGATCAGCATGGCGAGGCAGAGGGCCAAGAGGAAGACGAAGGTGTAGAGGCTGGCGCCCAAGGTGAGCCAGCCGGACATGGCGTCGCCGGTCACGAACAGCCGGCGGACCCGGCGCAGGGCCATCGATAGCCCCACCAGCATGATCGCGAAGAAGGACGTGATCATGAGGCCGAGATACCAGGCCGACTCGAAGTCCTGGTAGTTCACGGCAGGGTGCCCGCGGGGGCGTTGAAGTTCTGAGCCGACTGGTGGAGGGAGAGCAGGCAGGAGTTCTGCCCGGTGCCGCTGGTGATCCCACAGGGGAGCTTGGCGTTCTCCTTGACCACCCCCATGTAGATGGACAGAGCCAGGGCCGCCACGCCGACCGTGGCCATCAGGCGGCCGACGGCCGGGGTGATCGCCCCGCCGGTGCTGTCCGACCGCACCTGCCGCAGGTACATCACCAGGTTGACGGCGGTGGCCAGGAAGGCGATCAAGAGGGCCACGTAGCGCAGGGCCACCCACTGGCTGGGGATGACCGCGGCCGGCAGGGCGGTGCCGGCCATGCCCAGCAGCGCGACCGCGGTGAGGCCGGCTCCCACCCCGCCGTCCGAGACCTGGCCGCGGTGGCGCCAGAACACGAGGTTGGCGCCCAGCACCACCACCGCCAGGAGCACCACCTGGCCGATGAACATCGTCCCGGAATTGAGGACGAAGAGGTTGTCGAAGGTCGCCGTCGAACTGGACTTGATCGTGGCGGCCAGCAGGAAGCCGGTCAGAGGCTGGGCCATGAGGAACACCGAGCCGATGGCGAAGGTCACCCGGGCCACCCAGGTGTGGAAGGTCCGCTCCTCAGGGGTCGAGGCCCTCCTCACCCGCCACACCGCCACCGCGGCCATCACCAGAGCCGACCAGGAGAGCGTCCCCCCGGCGTAGTGGAGCAGCAGCCAGGGATAGCTCGGCGAGTACATGGCGTGGGCGGCGCTGACGGCGGTCCCGGGGGTGAGAGCGAAGCTGTCCAGCTGGACGATCATGAAGAGGAAGAGGTACTGGATCAGGGAGAAGAGGAAGCCCACCGCCAAGTGCAGCCGGTGGTCCAGCCGGTCCCAGCCGTAGACGTAGACCAAGAGGAGGGGGATGCCGACAAAGAAGCTGGCGAAGGCGATGGTCAGCGGCAGCAGCAGGAGGTTGAGCAGGGTTCCGGTCAGCCGCCCGTACAGCCCGGTCAACAGCACCACCGCGAACACCGCCCAGGTCGCCCCGAAGCTGTACAGGTAGAGCATCGAGCGGGCCAGGCTGTGCGCGTAGCGCAGGCAGTTGGGGTTGCCCCCGGGGCGGCGCCCGGCCAGCTCCATGAAGGGGGTGATCCCGGCGGTTCCCAGGATGAAGCCCACCACCACGATGTGGATGAGGAAGGTGGCCCCGATGGCGAACTCAGCCCCCAGGGTGCCAAGAGGCAGCCGGGGTTGCGGGCTCGGGAAGGCGGAGAGCAGCACTGGGCCTCAATGCTGACGGGCCGAGGGGCGCTTAGGCAACCCTCCGATCCCAGAAGCCACCGGCGACCGGATAATCAGCGGGTGCAGGAGCCGCTGATCCTACTCCACGGTGACGACCGATTCCTGGTCACCACCGCCGCCACCACCCTGCGGGACCAGCTGTGCCGCGACCTGAGCTCGGACCTCGGGCTGGAGGAGTTTCGCGACTCCCAGGACATCGACGCCATCGAGCGCAGCCTCGCCAGCCCGCCCTTCCTGGCCTTCCGCAGAGTGGTGCTGATCTGGGATCCGCCCCAGGCCGCGGCGCGATCGCCGCGTGACCTCGACCGCCTGCTGGCAGCCGTCTCGCGCCGGGCCGAGACCACCGCCACCGTGGTCGTGCTGAGGACCGGAGCCTCCCCCGCGTCGCCGCTCGCCAAGGGCGTGCGCCAGCTCGGCGGCGAGGTGCGGCTGGTGCCCCGGCCCAAGGGCCGGGATCTTCGCCGCCACCTGGACGAGCGGATCAAGGCCCGGGGGCTGAACCTGGCGACGCCGCTGGTGCCGGTGCTCATGGACATCGCCGCCCAGGACCTGGGACGGCTCGAGATGGAGCTGGACAAGCTGGCGCTCTTCCCTGATCGGCCCGGAGAGCGGGTCGACGAGGCGCAGGGAAGGCTCCTCGTCAGCGCGGTGCCCCCCCAGGAGCTCTACCGCCTCACCGACGCGCTCTTCGACAGCCCGGCGAAGGTCGGCGCCCAGCTGCAGGGGCTGCTGTCCCGACCCGAGGTCCAGCCTCCGCTCGTGCTGGGAGCGCTGGCCCGAGCCCTTCGCGATCTGATCAGCTTCGCCGACCCCAAGGACGCCGGGCGGTGGCGGTCGGCCCCCAGCTGGAAGGCGGAGCGGCTGGCCCGCCAGCTGGGCCGCGTCGGCGAGCAGCGGGTGCGGGAATGGCTGGTGCGACTGGCGGACCTGGACTGGCGAATCCGCAGCGGGGCGGTGGATGCGACCGAGGGGCTCGAGACCTTGCTGGCCGGGCTGGCCGGTCAGGTGGCGGCGCTGAGGGCCTGACCTCAGTCCCGGTCCGCGCTGCCCCCCGCGGAGCGCCGGGTGCGCTGCGCTGTGCGCTCGGTCTTGGTCACGGGCTTGGCCTTGCCGGTGGCAGCCTTCCGGCCAGAGGTCGCCGCCCGCCCACGAGTACCTCTCGCCGCTGGCCGCCGCGCACTCTCAACCGCCGCTTCGGCCCCAGACTGTGCCGCCATGAGGCGCATGAGGCGGGACTTCCGGCGGCTGGCGTTGCGGGGGTGGATGACGCCGTGCTCAGCCGCCTTGTCCAGCGCCGAGACCGCCAACCGTCCCAGGTCCGCGCCATCCTCGGCGGCGACCGTCACCGCGCGCCGAGCCTTGGCGACGGCGGTGCGCACCGCCGACCGCACCGTCCGGTTGCGATCGTGCTTGCGCGCCGCGGAGCGGATTCGCTTGCGGGCGGAACTGGTGTTGGCCAACTTGTCCTCTGGTGGGATCTGCCTTGGGACGAAACCAAAGCGCGCGAGCCCACGGCTCGCCGTCCCGGCAGTATACGGCAACCCGCACCCGGGCCCGCTCCGAACTCGACGGTAAAGTAGGCCGGGTGTTGGCAGTCGCGCTCGCCCCGGCCAAGCTCAACCTGGCCCTGGAGCTGACCGGGAAGCGGCCGGACGGCTACCACCTTCTGGCCGCGGTCTCCCAGACCATCCGGTGGAGCGACGTGCTGGCGGTGGCGTCGGCCGAGGGCCCACCGGCTGGACCCCCACCCCGTCTGGCGGTGCGCGGGCCTCAGGGGCAGGACGTTCCCGAAGGGGAGGACAACATTCTCATGCGGGCCGCCCGCCTCCTGCAGGAGCGGGGGCTGGGATCCGGGATCGAGGCCATGGCGCTCTGCAAGCGGATCCCGACTCAGAGCGGCCTCGGCGGAGGCTCGGCGGACGCCGCCGCCCTGATCAGCCTGGCGGCGGGACCCGATCCCAGCCCGGAGCGAGACGAGGTGGCTCTGCTGTGCGGGGCCGACGTGCCCTTCGCGCTCTGTGGCGGCGCCGCCCGGATGACCGGGGTCGGAGAGATTCTCGAGCCGCTCCCGAGCCTTGTCCCCACTCTCATCCTGGTGGCGGTGCTGGCTCACATTCCCACCGCGGCGGCATACGCCGCGGTGCGGCCCGAGGACTTCAGCGACGGCTCCCGGACCGCCGCGCTGGGAAGGGCGCTGGAGGCGGGGTCCCGCCCCCCGGCCGAGCTGATGGGGAGCGGTCTCCTCCCGGCGGCCCTTCGGGTTCGCCCTGCCCTCGCGGAGCGGCTGGAGCGGCTGCGGGCCGCCGCTCCGGAGCTGAGCTGGGCGATGACCGGCAGCGGGGGCGCGTTCTTCACCCTCCTCCACCACCCCGGCCGCGCGGCGGAGGTCCTGGCGAGCTGCCGCCGCGCCTGCCCCGAGGTAGCCGTGCGCGCGGTGATCCCGGCTTGAACCGGTTGGACCTGCGACTGCGAGCCGCCGTCCTGGCGGGCCGCCTGACGATGGCCGCCTCCCGGGGGCTCCACCTCGGGGGCGGCACCACCCTGCCCGGGGACGTGGCCCGGGCGCTGGACCCCGCGATCCTCCGGAAGCTGGCCAAGGCGCCGGCCCGAGGAGTGGTGCTGGTCACCGGCACCAACGGCAAGACCACCACCGCTGCCCTGCTGCGCTCGATCGCCGCCGCCGCCGGCTGGAGAGTGGCGGGCAACACCGGCGGGTCCAATCTCATCTTCGGGCTCACCGCCGCCGCCCTGGCCAACTCGGACCGGGCCGGGCACATGGGCCTCGACTGGCTGGTGCTGGAGGTGGACGAGCTCAGCTGCCCCATCGCTGTTCGAGAGCTGCAACCCCGCCTCTTGGTGGTCCTCAACGCCTTCCGGGACCAGCTCGACCGGTCCTTCGAGGTGGACCAGATCGTCGCCCGGCTCCGCGACGCCGTCGACGCCATGCCGGCCGCTGGGGTGGTGGTGCTTAACGCCGACGATCCCCGCGTGGCGGCGCTCAGCGACCGCCACCCGGCCACCCTGTTCGGGATTGAAGATCCCCATCTAGACCGGGGCAAGCTCCCCGAGTCAGCCGATCGCCCGACCTGTCCTCGGTGCCGCACACCGCTGGTGTACGCCGCGGTGTACTACGGACAGTGCGGCCGCTACCGGTGCCCGACCTGCGATTGGGCGCGGCCCGACCCCGCAGTGCAGGCCACCTCGATCCGGGAGCTCGGCCTCGACGCGGTCGAGGTTGGCCTCGGAGACAACGCCGGCCTGAACCTGACCGCCTCGGTGCGCTTGACCGGCGCCTACAACGCCGCCAACGTGGCGGCCGCCGTCACCGCCGCCCTCGCCATGGGTGCCGAGGAGGGCCAATTGGCCAGAGGGCTGGAGCAGTTCCAGCCGGCGTTCGGCCGCTCTCAGGTGACCACTTGGCGGGGCGCGGGCGTGCGGTTGCTCCTGGCCAAGAACCCCGCCGGCATGGAGGCCAACCTGGAGACGGTGCTGGCGCTCGACCGCAGCCCGGTTCTGGCGGTCGCCCTCAACGACGGGATCGCCGAGGGGAGGGACATCTCCTGGATCTGGGACGTCGAGCTGGAGAGGCTGGCCACCGGCGGCCCCACGAAAGTTGTGGCCAGCGGAAGGCGCGCCGCGGAGCTGGCCCTGCGGCTGAACTACGCGGGAGTGTCGCGCGACCGGATCCTGGTTTGCTCCTCCCCCGAGGCGGCCCTGGACGCCGTTGCCCAGCTCGCCGAGCCCGGCGTCCCCGCACCGGCCCTGCTCACGTACACGGCGATGCTGGCGTGGCATCGAGCCCTGGTCGGCTCGGGCGCCGCCCGTCCCTTCTGGGAGGGAAGCTGATGGGGGGCGCCGCCCGGCTCACCCTCGGCCTCCTCTATCCCCGGGAGATGAATCTGTATGGCGACCGCGGAAATCTGCTGGCCCTCCGCCGCCGGGCCGAGCGGCGAGGAGTGGATCTGGCCGTCAACGCCATCGGTCTGGATGGGGAATCCACCAGCCTCATCGCCACCTGCTCTGGCTTCCTCATCGGCGGCGGGCAGGATCTCGACCAGCTGGCGGTCGCCGACGACCTGGTTTCCCGCAAAGGGCCAGCTCTCGCCGAGGCGGTCGCCGCCGGCGCCCCCCTGCTGGCGGTGTGCGCTGGGTATCAGCTCCTCGGCACTCACTATCTCGCCGCCGACGGCACCCGCATCCCCGGCCTCGGGCTCCTGCCCCTCAGCACGGTGGCGGGGGGCTCCCGCCTGGTCGGCAACCTCATGGTGACCGCCGCGCCAGAGCTGGAGCTGGAGCAGCCGCTGCTGGTCGGCTTCGAGAACCACTCGGGGCGCACCCTCCTGGAGCCCGGGCTCCCCGCCCTCGGCCGGGTGGTGCGGGGGCGGGGCAACGACGGGGACAGTGGGTGCGAGGGAGCCCGGCTGGGGACTGTGATCGGCACCTATCTCCACGGCCCGCTGTTGCCCAAGAACCCCTCCCTCGCCGACTGGTGGCTGTTCACCGCCGGAGCCCACGCCGGGGTCACGGTCGACCGCCAGCCGCTGGACGACTCCCTCGAGGAGGCGGCCCGCCACGAGGCGATCGCGGTGACGCTGGCGGGCTCCCGCCAGCGCGGCTACCGGCTCCTGGGAAGGGAGCGGCCCCTCAGGCGAACAGGCTGAGGGGCGAGGCGGGCATCGTCGGCGCCCCCGGCAACACCTGCGCGGGCTTGCTCAGCCCGAAGTTGGCACCGTAGCGGCCGAATTCGGCACTGAAGGAGAGGCCGAACGCCGCGCTCCCACTGACGGTGGGAGCCGACCCGGGGGCCAAGAGCGAGAGTGCGCCGAGGTCGACGGTCAGGGACGACGAGGCGGTCATCTTCTGGGGAAGGTGGCTGGTCGTGGCGACCCAGCTGTCGATCCTGGTCTGGCCAAAGGTGGTGAGCGCCCCGAGGCCGCCGAGGCCGGCTCCGCCAGGGGATCCCCCGCCAGAGCCCAGCTGGCTGATGGCGTTGCTGAGGATCCCGTCAAGCCCCGAGCCGCTGATCACGGCCTCGAGGTGCTCGGTCTCGACCCCATTGATCTGGCCGCCACTGCCCAGGTCCGTCACCTTGGCGGCGGAACTCAGCTCCGAGCTCAACTGCTGCAGCTGCGAGCGCAGCTTGCTCAACCCGGTGGGCAGCTGGCCGGACCCGGTGCCGCCGGCTGGGGCGCCCGAGTACCACTGGGTGCCGTTCAGGCTGTAGTAGCCGGCCCCGCCGACCTCCAGGACCGTCACGGTCTCGCTGAGGAGAGGCGGCATGGTGTAGGTGAGCTCCGCCGACCCGCTGGACTGGAACTCCAGCGTCCCCTTCAGAGTGGCCCCGTTCAGAAGGGAAGCGGCCTTGGTCAGCTGCTGCTGCATCGTCGATGGCAGCCCCTTGACCCCGGCGAGGTTAACCGAGACCCCTCCCGTGAACGAGGCGGAGAAGCTGGTGCCCAGCGCCGCCGTGTTGGAGGCCCCAAGGAGATTGGCGGACACCGCCGGCGAGTGGTGCTGTGACGCCACCGCCCCGCACCCGGCCACGGCCATCGCCACCGCCGCCAACATGGGCAGCACGCCCCTGCGTGTCATGGGCCGATCATAGCCCAGGCCAGCCGCTCACCCCTTCCCACCATCTCTTCGTGACATCCGGCCCGCCCCGGAGCGGCCCTCCCGCGTAGTAGGTTTGCAGTGATGGAGGATCGACTCGCACCCGAAGACCGGTCCGACACCCGGCCCCCCGCCGCCGCCCCCGCCGGCGTGGACCCGCTGGCCGACCCCCTCAACTACATAAATCGGGAGTTGAGCTGGCTGGATTTCGACTTCCGGGTGCTGGCCGAAGCCCGGGACCCCCGAGTTCCGCTGCTGGAGCGGATGCGCTTCCTGGCGATAACCGCCAACAACCTGGACGAGTTCTACATGATCCGGGTGGCCGCCCTACTCCGCCAGGTGGGCGAGCCGATGCAGGCCGCCCACCCGGACCGGATGACCCCCAAGGCTCAGCTGGCGGCGATCCGGCAGCGCAGCGGGGAGCTCTCCGCGGCCCAACTCCACTGCCTGTGCGACGAGATCGGGCCGGCGCTGCAGGAGCGGGGGGTGCGGGTGCTTTTCGACCGGGAGCCTCTCGGGCCCCAGGAGGAGGCAGCCTGCGAGCAGTTCTTCGACCGCCAGCTGTATCCGCTTCTGACTCCCTTGGCGATTGATCCAGCCCACCCCTTCCCCTACCTCAGCAACCTCTCGCTGTCCATCGGGGTAGTGCTGGACGACCCGGCCGAGCCCTCCCAGCGGGTGGCCCGGGTCAAGGTGCCGTCTTCGGTCCCACGGTTCTTCCGCGCCGGGCCCAAGGGCCCGTTCGTCCCGGTGGAGCGGATCATCGCCGAACGGCTGGACCGGCTCTTTCCGGGGATGGAGATCGTCGCCCGCGGCTACTTCCGGGTCACCCGGGATGCCGACTTCGACGTGGACGAGGACGAGCCCAACCTGCTGTCCGCCATCGAGGAG
>DAHUYV010000134.1 GCA_027306885.1 Candidatus Dormiibacterota bacterium | reverse complement strand
GTCCGATCGAACGATGTCTACGCTCATCGGCGTCCATCATCGGCCCCTGATGTTAAGAAAGTGTGAGAACGCCGCGATAAGTGGCAGGCCGGGTCCGCTCAGCGACCCCTGGGTGCCGACTGGGCGGATCGATCCGGGACCAGTATTATCGGTGACTGTTGTTGGTCAGCAACAGATGTTGCTGAGGGGCGGGGACCAGTGAAGACCCCCACGGGGTTGACCGCTCTGTTCCGGCACCGGGGTCTCAAGGTCACGCCCCAGCGGCAGTGCATCTTCCGGGTCCTCTACAACAACGATTGTCTCCTCAGCGGTCCAGGCCGTGCGCACGATCTCGGCCAGGCGCATGACCGGGGCCGGGGAGGCCCAGTGCCAGCCGAGGACCAGCTGGGGCCGGCTCGTGGCTGCGGCCAGGGCGGTGATGGGCAAGCCGCTGGAGTTGGACGCCAGGATGGCCCCCGCCGAACAGATCCGGTCCAGCTCCTTGAACACCTCGATCTTGAGTTCCAGCCGCTCGGGCACGGCCTCGATGACCAGGTCCCGGTCACCCAGGGCGGCGCTGCCCAGGGCGAAGCTGACCCGGGCCAGGGCGGCATCAGCCTCCTCCTGGGAACGCAGACCCCGGGCGACGGCCGCCCCCAAGCCGAAGCGCCCGGTGATGATGGTCTCGCGGCCCTTGTCCAGGGCGGCCTGGTCGATGTCGGCACAGATCACCGAGAGACCGGCCAGGGCCATCACCTGGGCGATGCCCGCCCCCATGACCCCCGACCCATGACCCCGATCCTCTCCGGCATGGACCCTCCCTCGCCGGCGCCGCCGTGGCGGCGGCGCCGACCGGCACCGTAGGCGGCGGGGCGGCGGCTACCTACCTAACGGGCGGCGGCCGCCGGGGCCACCCTAGAGAGGGTCGAGGGGACCCGGCCCCGGGAATCTCGAACCGGAAACGAATGAGGAGGAGCTCCGGGGCCGGGACCTGGCCTGCTACAGCCCGCTGGACGGGCGCTGCCGCGCCGACGTTGTCCATGGCCACGAAAAAGTCCCTGGTTTTGGCCACAGGAAGTCCCAGGTGGTGGCCATGAGAAGTCCCTGATTTTGGCCACGAGAAGTCCCGGCCCTCGCTGAAGCATCCACCTGAGGGTCCCCTCGGCCGGACACGGTGGCGGTGCAAGCCAACCGCCGCACCGACCGAAGGGACAGCTCCATGAAATCAGCGAGGGAACGAATGGACATGTATGCCACCTACCAAGATGTGGGCTCCTACTCGGCCGCAGCGCAGATCTGTGGCACCACCCCCAAGACCGTCAAGCGGGCCGTGGCCAAGGCCAGGGCGGCCGAGGATGCCAGCTCGGGTCAGGGTCGCCCCGTCGAGCACAACTACGACGAGGTGAGCGACCTCATCGCCGAGCGGGTGGCCAAGACCCAGGGCCGGATCTCGGCCAAGCGGCTCCTGCCCGTGGTGCGGGTCGCCGGCTACACCGGCTCGGCCCGCAACCTGCGCCGAGGGGTGGCGCTGGCCAAGGCCACCTGGCGCCGGGACCATCACCGGGGGCGTCGGCCCGGGATCTGGGCGCCGGGGGACATGCTGGTCTTCGACTGGGGCGAGATCGGGCCCCTCTTCGTCTTCTGCGCCGTGCTGGCCTGGAGCCGGTTCCGCTTCGTGTACTTCGCCGACAACCTCGGCGCCGAGGCCACCATGGCCGCCCTGGCGGCGTGCATGGAGAGGATCGGCGGGGTGCCCAAGACGCTGCTCACCGACCGCATGGGCTGCCTGAAGGGTGGCACCGTCGCCGGCCTGGTCATTCCCACGCCGGCCTATGTCCGCTTCGTCACCCACTACGGCACGCGCCCAGATTTCTGTGAGGGGGCGGACCCCGCCTCGAAAGGAATCGTCGAGAACCTCGTGGGCTACGTGAAGTCCGACCTCATGATCCCCGAGGAGCTCAGCGTCGACGATCTCCCCCGGGCCAACGCTCTGGGGGTGGCCTGGTGCGCCGAGGTGAACGGGGTGGTCCACTCGGATATCGCGGCCATCCCAGCCGAGCGCCTTGAGATCGAGGCGACCCTGCTCGGCCCGTTGCCGTCCCTGCGGGCCCGGATCGGCAAGGTCGTCCGGCGCAAGGTCGACCGCCTCAGCTGCGTGCGGGTTGACTCGGCCCGCTACTCGGTGCCCGACGTCCATATCGGGCGTCGGGTCGAGGTCCGGGTGGCCGACGGCGAAGTCATGGTGGTGTTCTTGGGGGAGATCATCGCCACCCACGACGTCATCGCCCCTGGTGAGGCCTGTGTACATGACGAGCACTACGGGGGCGGGCGGCCCGCCCCCCGCCGGGCTGTCCGGCCCAAGACCGCCACCGAGAAGGCCTTCGTCGCCCTGGGGCCGGTGGCCGAAGCCTTCATAAAGGGGGCAGCCGCCCGGGGGATGACCACCCTGGCCGCCGACCTCGCCGAACTGGTGGCCATGGAGGCCGCCCACGGGACCGGGCCTCTCGTTGCCGCCCTCACCCGGGCCCTCGAGTTCGGGCGCTTCCGGGCCGCCGACGTGCGCTCGATCCTGGCTGCAGGCAGTGGGGTGCCCCGTCCCCGGGGACCGGGCGACGCGCTCATCCTCGACCTGCCGGCCGTCTCCACCGGCTCGCTCGGGGACTACGCCGTCGGGGGCGAGTCATGAGCACGACACCCCCGCCCCTCGCCGCCGACCTCGACGCCGCCCTGCGACGGCTGCGCCTCCGTGCCATGCGCACCATGGCGCCCGAGCTGTTGGTGGTGGCCAAGACCCAACGCTGGCGCCCCGATGAGTTCCTGCGCACTCTGGTCGAGGCCGAGCTCGCCTCGCGCGATGCCTCCAACGCGGCGGGGCGCATGAAGACCGCCTCCTTCCCCGTGACCAAGTCCTTGGACGAGTTCGACGTCGCCGCCAGCTCAGTGCCCCGGGCCACCTTCGACTACCTGGTCTCCCTCGAGTGGGTGGAGGCCAAGGAGAACCTGTGCCTCGTGGGCCCGGCCGGGACGGGCAAGTCCCACCTCCTCGTCGCTCTGGGCCGCCACGCCGTCGAGGCCGGCAGGCGGGTGCGCTACTTCAGCGCCACCGACTTGGTCGAGACCCTCTATCGAGGTCTGGCTGACAACTCGGTCGGCCGGGTGATCGAGGCGATCCTGCGGGCCGACCTCATCTTGATCGACGAGATCGGCTTCGCCCCGATGGACGACACCGGTGCCCAGCTCTTCTTCAGGCTGGTGGCCGGCGCCTACGAGCGAAAGTCACTCGGCATCGGCTCGCACTGGCCGTTCGAGGACTGGGGCAAGTTCCTTCCCGAGCACTCCACGGCCGTCAGCCTGCTCGACCGGCTCCTCCACCACAGTGTCTTGGTGGTCACCTCGGGAGAGTCGTTCCGTCTCCGAGAGTCACGCCAGAAGAGGGGAGGTGCCAAGCCCGCCTAGAGTTG
>DAHUYV010000109.1 GCA_027306885.1 Candidatus Dormiibacterota bacterium | reverse complement strand
ATCCTTTTCGACGGATGCGGCAAATCTCCGGGGGGAACCACCTGCTCGATCACCGCCACTCGGCTCCCCGGTCTCATCGCCCTCACGCAGTTCGCCAGGATCGTCGAGGCTCGCGCGTCATCCCAGTCGTGGAGAATCTGGGACAGAACGTACAAGTCCCCACCGTCGGGCACCGCGGCGAAGAAATCACCAGCGACCACTTCGCAGCGACCTGCCACACCATGGGCTTCGAGGACGGGTGCAGCCTCCTCCACCACCTCGGGCAGGTCAAAAAGGATCCCGCGCATCGACGGGTGCGCCTCCAGGAGTGAGGCGAGCACGACGCCCGTGTTGCCGCCCACGTCAACCACAGTCGCAAACTCGTCCCATGCGAAACTCGGCAAGATCGCTGCGGCCACGCGGTGTCCATGCGCCCGCATCTGAGCGTGCCAATCGGCACGCAACTCAGGATCGCGCTGGATGGCCGCAAATAGGGACTCACCAAACACATGCTCATAGGCTGGAAGCCCAGTCTCAAGCGTGTATCGCAACTCTCGCATGGCGAGATCGCCCCGGTCGCGGCTCTCGTTTCGGATGGCGATGTAACGCATCGAGCCCGGCACGTCACTGCGTAGCAGCTCCCCCACCTCGGTGAGCGCGAACGCCCGGTCGCCCACTTGCGTGAAAACGCCCTTGCTCGCCAGATAGCGGAGAACTCGATACACGGCAGCGGCGTTGGCCCGGGTGGCTGACGCGATGTCCTCTGCGGTGCGCGGCCCGGGTGCGACAAGATCGATGATCCCCAATGCAGTCACCGCCTCGAGAGCGGGTCGCGTGATGTAGTCGGTGAGGGTGGCCAGTACCTCGGCCGCTGGCACTGCAGCGTGCGCGCCGACGGGCTCTTCGGGTCCGGGCCTCATGGCGAAGGCTCGAGGGGGCAGGAAAAGGTGGTGGCCGGGTCGACGGGGGTGCCGTTGACCACGTCGACGCCGGCTTCCCACCACGCTTCGAGGACCGCTTGGTTGGGGACCTCCCAGCTGGCGGCGGCGGGCACCTGGCGGATCAACTTGAAGGCTTCGGCGACCATCGATCCGGTGATGGAGGGCGTGTGGCAGCCGCCGATGACCTTGATGCCAAGCGCCTCTACCGTGTCAACGTGGCGGCCCCATTTGGTCTCGTCCAGCCACTGGTGCCGGGGGTGGTTGACGCAGTTGACGATCCGCATCCCCTCCTGCCACGCCTCCCGGTCGATCTCGGCGATGTCGACAGCGGCGTGGGGGACCGAGGTGGCGAAGCAGTCGACGGCCCAGAAGACCCCGGTCGAGGGGTCGAACGGGCCGCGGTTGACCGGCGAGTCGAAGAAAGGCGGCCTGAGCGTCGCCCGGGTCCGCCCGCCAGCGCCGAAGGCCATGTTTTCTTCCACGAAACGGCAGCGGCGCAACGAGATCGGCCACTCCTCGATCATCCGGGCCACCGCGAACCAGCTGGTGACCGGGGTGGCGTTGGGGCACGCCTCAAGCAGCGGGATGAGGTAGCCGGCGTGGTCGCGGTCGTCGTGGCTGAGGAAGAGCCAGCGGACATCGTCAGGATCGACCAGGGAAGCCAGGGTGGCGAGAAAGTCGTCGCGATGCACCGGTGCGCCAATGTCGATGACCACCGGCTCGGGCCCGCGGATCAGGGCGCTGTTGAAGTAGACATAACCAATCGGTGGGGCGAGGACCAGTTGGGGGATCACCCAGGTGTCTCGGGCCACCTCGTACGCATTAGCCATCTAGACGCTCCTGTCGAGCACCCCGCTTTGTGCGGGCGTGATGAGTCGATTGAGATTCTGACACGCTCTGGGTTCGATGGACACTCCAGCGCCCCCGCCGCGGAAGCACCCGGACGCGACCAGATCGTGCGAACCGTGCCAGCGATCTCAACCGGATCGCCCGGGGCGCGTGGTCGGCGTCATCGGGATCGATTAGCATTAGCCGCACTACCAGGGTGTTGAACTAGGCGAAGAACCGGCGGAGTGCCCTTGTGAAGTGGCATTCCGCGGGATTTTCGGAGTGCACACAGTCCCCGGGACCGCCCGAGCGGGGCCCGGGGACTGTACCGGTCGGTGATCCTGAGCCTGGCCCAGGCGGGTTGGGTGGAGGCCCACCACAACGTGCTGGTGACCGGGGCCACCGGCTGCGGCAATAGCTACCTCGCCTGCGCCCTGGCCCAGGCGGCGATCCGGCAGGGGCACACGGCGCTGTACGTGCGCACGCCCGGGCTGCTCGACGACCTGGCCATCAGCCGGGGCGATGGCCGCTACCACACCCTCCTGGGCCAGCTGAACCGGGCGGCGCTGCTGGTCCTGGACGACTTCCTGCTCACCTCGGCGACGGTGGAGCAGGCCCGGGACCTGCTCGAGGTGGTCGAGGACCGCTCCCAGTTGCGCTCCACCCTGGTGGCCAGCCAGCTCCCAGTGGAGATGTGGCACGATGCCCTGGCCGACCCCACTTTGGCGGACGCGATCCTGGACCGCCTGGTCCACAACGCCCACCGGGTCGCTCTCAAGGGTCCGTCGATGCGACGGCGGGATCCGGAGGCGCCTCCCCTGATCCCGGTCCCCGCCGGTGCCGGGAAGGCGGAAGAGACGGCGGCCGGCGTGCCCACCCCAGGCCTGCGAAGGGCGCGGAGATGACCGGGAACGGCCTCCAACCCATCGGTGACGGCTGGCGTGACGGCCCAGACGCCTCAGGAGACCGCCGCTGCCCGGTGTGCGCGTCCCAGGTCCTTTCCGCCCGGGCCCGATTCTGCTCGGGAGCCTGTCGGATGCGGGCCCACTGTCAAGGGACATGGGAAACTGAACAGTGGCGGACGGCAGAACTGAACGCTGGCGGCCATGAGAACTGAACGCTGGCGGCCAACAAGGTCATGTCGGGCCGGGGAAAGCTCGTCGTCGTAGGAATGGGAGGAGAGGTCCGGGGAGGTACGGTGGAGCCGCAGATGACGCCCAACCCCGATGTTGTCGCCTACGCCACCGCGGTGACGGTCGCCGCTCGTCGCGTGAACGGGCTGGCGCTGGCAGGTTCCTACCTGCATGGCTCGGCCGTGCTCGGAGGGTTCGCGCCGGGCAGGAGCGACGTTGACCTCCTGCTCATTCTCAAACAAGCGCCCCGGGCGCAAGTCGCGCAAGCCTTGGGGGAGGCGCTCATCGCCGTCGCCGGTTGTCCCGGCTCCGGAATTGAGGCGTCGGCCGTCACGCGGGCCGCTGCGAAGTCGCCGCTGCCGCCTTGGCCGTTCGTCGTCCACGTGACTTCCACGCCCGGCGAGGAGAAGGTCGTCGTCGGGGAAGAACACGGCGGCGACGGTGACCTCGCGCTGCACTACGC
>DAHUYV010000091.1 GCA_027306885.1 Candidatus Dormiibacterota bacterium | reverse complement strand
TCGGGGCCCACCCCCCGCAAGTCCGCCAGGTGGCCCACCGGACCCGGCGGCCCGCCATCCTGGCCCGAGACCAGCCTCCCGTTGGCCATCGCCTCCTTGACCAGAACCGCCCAACCGGCCGAGTGGGCGGCCCGCAGGGCCGGACCGGCCGCCGGCTCGAGCAGGTTCCAAGTCGCCTGGACCGCGGTGAATGGGTTGACCCCGTCCACCGTGGCATCCAGGGCCCGCTCCACCACCTCGGCCTGGCGGGGACCGCTGACCGAGAGGCCAACCGAGAGCCCCGCCCTTGTCAGCGCCACCAGCTCGGCCAGGACCGACTTGTCCTCCAGCACCCCGCTCTCGCGCGTTGCCGAGTGGATCTGGTAGAGGTTGAGGTGATCACCCAGCAGCGAACGGCTCTCGGCGAATTGGCGCCGCAGCTGCGCCAGAGAGTGGTCCTTGACCTCGTGCACCGGCGCGTCCATCCGCCAGCGCCCCACGTAGGTGTAGCCCCACTTGGAGCCGCACACCACCGGTTCGGGCAGCGGCTCCCGGGCCCGCAGCCAACCGGCGAGAAACTCCTCGGCCCTGCCGTAGGAGCGGGCCGCGTCGAAGTAGCGGATCCCCAGCCGGTAGGCGTCGTCCAGGAGCTCCTCGGCACGGCCCCTAAGGGCAGCAACGCTGCGGCTGCCGGCCAGATCCCGTCGCCGATTGAGGTTGATGTAGGCTGGCCGCCCCACCGCCGCCAAGCCGAGGCCGATCCGGGTGACCACGGGGCCATCGGGACCGAGCCGGCGCCTGTCCACTGGTGAGAGTGTAGGCCGGGTAGAACCTTCAGGCGGTCCGCCAAAGGCGCCGGACCCGGCGGGCTCGAGCCTCGCGAAGGACCAGGCGGGCGGCGTTTCGCCCCGGGGCGCCCATCACGCCACCGCCCGGATGTGTGCCCGACCCGCAGAGGTACAGGCCCCCGACCGGGGTGCGGTAGGCGCCGGCCTGGGAGGCGGGCCGGAACGAGAAGAGCTGGTCCAGCGACATCTCGCCCTGGAAGATGTTGCCTCCCACCAGTCCGAAGTCCCGCTCCATGTCCAAAGGGGTGATCACCTGCCGATGGAGCACGGCGGAGGGCAGGTTGGGGGCGTACTCGCCGAGCAGCGCCACCACCCGATCTCCGAGGAGCTCACGCTCCGCCTCCCAGCTCGATCCGACCAGATCCCGGGGCGCGTACTGGACGAAGCAGGAGAGGATGTGGCGGCCCGGGGGGGCCAGCGAGTCGTCCTTGGTGGTGGGGATTACGCAGTCCATCATCGGGCTCTGGCTCCAGCGCCCCGACTGGGCCTGCTCGAAGGCTCGCTGCAGGTACTGCAGCGAGGGGTTGATGATGAATTCCGGGTGCTGGGGGCCCAGCTCCGTGCCGGGCAGGGCTGTGAAGTTGGGCAGTTCGGCGAGGGCCAGATTCACCTTGGCCGAGCCGGAGCGGCTGCGATAGCGCTCCATCTCCGTCACCAGCTCCGGAGGCAGGTGGTCACGCCCCACCAAGCCCAGCAGCGTCGTCGCCGGATGGGCGGAGGACATCACCCTGTCCGCGGCCAGCTCGGTGCCGTCCGCCAGCACCACCCCTCGAACTCGGCCGGAGCCCACCCGGATCGCGGCAACGTCCTCCGACGTCCGGATCTCGGCGCCGAAGGTACGGGCGGCGGTGGCGAGGATCTCCGACAGTCCCCCCATGCCTCCGCGCACGAACCCCCAGCCGCCCCGGTGCCCGGCGACCTCCCCCATCCGGTGATGGAGAAGCACGTAGGCGGTGCCCGGCGACTCGGGGCCGGCCCACGCCCCGATGACCCCTCCAGGGCTGAGCGCACCCTTGACCGCCTCGTCGGTGAACCACTGCGACAGGTAGTCGGCGACGGACATCGTGAAGATGTCGGCGAGCTTCGCCCACTGCCGTCCGTGCCGGAGGAGGTGGCCGCCCAGGCCCATCGCCTCCCGCAGGTCGGAGGAGTTGCGCAAGGGCAATTGGGGCGGGATCCGGTCGAGCAGGGGACGGATCACCTGGACCAGCTCGCCGAGGGTGCGGTCGTAGTCGGCCAGAGCTTCGGCGTCGGCCCCAGAGAAGCGGGCAACCTCCTCGGCGGCCCGGCGAGGATCCTCCCAGTACATGAGGTGGCGCCCGTCCGGGAACGGCATGAAGTAGGCGGGGTCGAGAGGGTAGACGCGGTAGCCGAACCGGGCCAGCTGGAGCTCCTCCACCACCGCCGGTCGGAGCAGGCTGACCACGTACGAGAGGATCGACACCTTGTACCCCGGCCAGACCTCCTCGGTGACGGCGGCGCCCCCCACAAGGGGACGCCTCTCCAGCACCAGCACCCGCTGTCCGGCGCGGGCCAGATAGGCGGCACAGATCAGACCGTTGTGGCCGCCGCCGACCACGATGGTGTCGTACTGGGTGGTGGCGATCGGGCCAGAGTTCACACCCGCCATCCTCGCAGAGCCACGCCGGGTCCGGCTTTGCGGCATCGCCGCGGCGGAGATCGCTCCACAATGAGCAGGTGGGATCGGAACCCGTCGCCGCCTTGGACACCACCCTGGTGGTGTTCGGCGCTTCCGGAGATCTGGCCCGCCGGAAGGTGCTGCCAGCGCTCCAGGCCGCCTGCGCCAGCGGACAGGTGCAGGGCAGAGTTGGGGTGCTGGGGGCGGGGCGCTCGACACTGGACGACGCCGGCTTCCAGGCGCTGCTCGGCGAGGACGAGCAGACGGCGGCCCTCGCCCCCTCCGCTCGCTGGGTCCGTTTGGACTACGGGGACCCCTCGGGGTACCGACGGATCGCCGACCTGGTGTCCAGCTGCCGCCAGGTGGTCTACTACCTCGCAACCCCACCCGAGGTCTTCCCCGTCATCGTGGACAGCCTGGCGGCCGCGGGCCTCAACCGCCGGGGCGACGCCACCCGGCGGGTGGTGGTCGAGAAGCCGCTGGGTCGTGACCTCGCCACCTCCCGGGAGCTGAACCGCCGCCTGGACACGGGTTTCGAGGAGGCTCAGATCTACCGGATCGACCACTATCTCGCCAAGGACACGGTCCAGAACGTCCTCGCCTTCCGCTTCAGCAACTCCCTCTTCGAGGCCGGCTGGAACCGCACCCTGGTGCAGAGCGTCCAGGTGACCGCCGCCGAGGAGGAGGGGATCGGCACCCGCTCCGGCTACTACGACGGCGCGGGGGCGGTGCGCGACATGGTCCAGAACCACGTGCTCCAGCTCCTGGCGCTGGTGGCGATGGAGCCCCCGACCACGTTTGACGCCAGGGACATCCGCAAGGCCATGCTCGAACTGCTGCGCGCCGTCCAACCGATCGACCCCCAGAGCGCGGTCCGGGGGCAGTACCGGGGGTACCTGGAGGAGGACGGAGTGGACCGCACCTCTCGTCGGGAGACCTTCGCAGCCGCGGCGCTCCGGGTGGAGAACTGGCGCTGGGACGGGGTCCCCTTCTTCATCCGCACCGGCAAGGCCCTCCGGCAGCGCACCACCCAGGTGGTCATCCGCTTCCGCGACTCGCCGGCGCTGAAGCTGGAGGGGATCCGGCAGCGGCCGATCACCACCCTGCTGCAGCTACGGATCCAGCCGCACGAGGGGATCACCCTGCGGATCGGCGCCAAGCGCCCGGGAACTCGCTTCGAGATGGTTCCGGCCGGGCTGGACCTGGAGTACCAGGGGCTGGCTGGCAGACCGCTGCCCGACGCCTACGAGCATGTGCTGGCCGAGGTGCTCGCCGGGGTGCACACGGTCTTCCCCAGTGGGGAGGAGATCGACCGCTCCTGGGAGATCGTGGGCGACCTCATCGCCGCCTGGGAGGGGGGCGGCCACCCCGAGGTCTACGCCCGCGGATCCTGGGGGCCGGAGGGAGGCGAGGAGCTGGTGGCGCGATTTGGCGGCTCGCGCTGGCTCAACCCTGGTGAGGACCCATCCCAGGTCGGGGGGGTGTAGCCGGAGGGCCGACCGAGGATCAGTTGATCGGTGGCGAGGCGGCCGGCGGGGACACGTCGTGGACCCGGAAGGGAAGTTCACGAGGCGCGGAGATCCCGAGGCGAGCCACCAGCCGGTAGGCGCCGGGCCCGGGGAAGACCAGGTTGAAGCTGAGTGCCAGGACGACCCGCTGGGCATCCCCGGGAGGAATGCCCGGCGGCCTCGCCTGGCCGAGCTGGGTCTGCATCCCGGCGATCTGCTGGCCCCGCTCGTCCTCCACGGCCACCGCCAGCTGCTGTGGGATGGGCGGCGCCGAGGCCGGGATCAGCACCGTAACCGCCACTCCCAGATGGCTGACCATCGGCGGAGCCCCAGGGACCTGCTGCGGCCTCCAGTGATCGGTCCAGCCACCGCCGGAGATGTAGAGGAGTCCGTTCACGGCCTCGACGTGATTGGCCAGCACCAGGTTCTCGATCTCCGGCGACTCCACCCACTGAGTGTGGCACCCCGGGGCGGATCGCGGCTGCCGACCACTCGGACAACAACCGGGGCCACGACGCCGCCGGGGCCGGAGTGATCGTCAGCGCAGCAGTTCGACCACCATGGCGATGCCCTGCCCAACCCCGATGCACATCGTGGCCAGCCCGAGCTGCGCGTCCCGTCGCTCCATCTCGTGAACCAGCGTGACCGCGATCCGGGCGCCTGAGCAGCCCACCGGGTGCCCCAGGGCGATGGCTCCACCGTTGACGTTGAGCCGGGGATCGTCGGGATCCACCTCCCAATCCTGCAGCACCGCCAGGGCCTGCGCGGCAAACGCCTCGTTGAGCTCGATCAGGCCAATGTCCGCCAGGGTCACACCGGCCCGCTCCATCGCCTTCCGGGCCGCCGGCACCGGGCCGATTCCCATGATCCGGGGCGGGACTCCGGCGACCGCCAGGCTCCGGATCCTGGCCTTGGGCCGCAGCCCGTGGGCCGAGGCGTATTCCGCCGAGGCCAGCAGCACGGCCGCGGCCCCGTCATTGAGCGGTCTGGAGTTGCCCGGGGTGACAGAGCCACCGGACCGGAAGACCGGACGCAGTTCGGCCAGCCGCTCGAGCGAGGTTTCCCCGCGCGGGCACTCGTCAGAGGTGACCGTCCCCTTGGGCAGGCGGACCGGGATCAGCTCCTCGGAGAAGCGTCCAGCGCGTTGCGCGGCGACCGCCTTCTGGTGGCTCCCGAGGGCGAACCGGTCCTGGGCCGTTCGGGAGATCCTGTACATCTCGGCCAGGTTCTCAGCCGTCTCTCCCATCGCCTCG
>DAHUYV010000087.1 GCA_027306885.1 Candidatus Dormiibacterota bacterium | reverse complement strand
GCCGACTGGATCATCGACCTCGGCCCCGGCGCCGGCCACGAGGGCGGCCGGATCGTCTTCGAGGGCACACCCGCCGAACTCGTCGCCGCCCGCTCCACCCTCACCGGCGAGCACCTCGCCGCCTACGTCGGCAGCTGATCTGGGCACTCGCGGACACCGTGCGAGGCGTTCTCCCACCTCCCTCGACAGCTCCCCCTCGACCGGTGGCGGGACCGGCTGAAGACGGTGGAGCGGGCATTCATCCCGCTCCGCGCACGGTCGTCTGTGGCACGATCTCGCAGGTGACCAGCCGACCCGCCGCTGCGCAGCACCTGCGCGCTCTCGCGCGGCTGCGCCGGGTCCGGGACCGGATCGACCGGGAGCACGCCCAGCCGCTCGACGTCGAGGCGCTCGCCCGCGGCGCGCACATGTCGGCCGGGCACCTCAGCCGTGAGTTCCGGCTCGCCTACGGCGAGTCGCCGTACAGCTACCTGATGACGCGGCGCATCGAGCGGGCGATGGCGCTGCTGCGCCGGGGCGACCTCAGCGTCACCGAGGTCTGCTTCGCGGTCGGCTGCTCGTCGCTGGGCACCTTCAGCAGCCGCTTCGCCGAGCTGGTCGGCATGCCGCCCAGCACCTACCGGAGGCGCGCCGCGCTGGCGCCGGCGGGGATGCCGCCCTGCGTGGCGAAACAGGTGGACAGGCCGGTCAGGAATCGAGAAGCCAGGGCCGCCCCGCCGCATGTAGTGTGATCGCCATGGAGATCACCATTCACGCGAGCGTCCTCCCGCACCACGACCCCGACGCCTCCCTCGCCTTCTACCGCGACGCCCTCGGCTTCGAGGTGCGCACCGACGTCGGCCGCGGCCAGATGCGCTGGATCACGGTCGGGCCCCCCGGCCAGCCCAGCACCTCCATCCTGCTGGCGCCGCCAGCCACCGACCCGGGCATCACCGACGACGAGCGCCGCACCGTCGCCGAGATGATGGCGAAGGGCACGTACGGCTGGATCCTCCTGGCGAGCAACGACCTCGACGGCACCTTCGAGCGGCTGGTGGCCAGCGGCGCCGAGGTGGTCCAGGAGCCGACCGAGCAGCCGTACGGGTTTCGCGACTGCGCCTTCCGCGATCCCGCGGGCAACCTCGTCCGCATTCAGCAGTTGGGCTGAGCCGTCCGGAGATCGCCGCCCTGCCCTGCCCCGGCGAGACCGGGGGCCGCTGAGCCCAACCGCCGCCCCCTTGAGGCCGGCGGATAGGGGAGCGTCCGCCTTCTGGGCGGTTCCCCCTCCCCCGCGTGGCCGCTCTGGCGCCGCGCCGGCAGCAGGGCCGTCAGCGGCGCCGCCAGCGGGACCAGACCAGCCAGGCCGCCACCCCGATCACCACCAGCCCCACCCCGATCAGCAGCCCCCGGGCGCCGAGGTGAAGGATCGTCCGGTAGTGAGCCCCGAGGGCGTCGCCGAGGGAGGTAACCGTGGTGCACCAGACCAGGGCCCCGAGAAGCATGGCGGGATAGAAGACCCGCGGGGGGATGGCGGCGATCCCGGCGGCGTAGGAGGCCAGGTTGCGGGCGAACGGCACCACCCGGGTGAGGAAGACGCCGATCCCCCCCCGGAGCCGGACCCAGGTGGCCGCCTGGTCAAGCTTCTCCGGAGAGATCCCCACCCGGCCGGAGATCCTGATCACCACGGGCCGGCCGAGGGCGTACCCGATCTGGTAGGAGACCGCCGCCCCGATCGCCGACCCCGCCGTGGCACAGAGCACCAGGGGGACCAGGGAGACCGAGCCGCGGTGCGCCAGGAACCCCAGGGTGAGGAGCACCGCCTCATCGGGAAGCGGCAGGCCGACCGACTCCCCGGCCAGCCAGAGCATGACGAACGCGTACACCCCGAGCGGCGGGAGGTGGGTCAGCTGGGTGAGAATCTGGCTCACCGCGAGCTCAGCCACGCTCGGGGGATCCGGCCCGCGAAGCCTACGTCTCCTCGAGGTCGCCGGGAGGCGCCACCCCGGCGATGGAGCCGACCAGGTCGCCGTCCTCCAGGCGCATCAGGATCACCCCGCGGGTCTGCCGGGCGGAGATCCTCACCCCCTCCAGGGGGATCCGGATGATCTGGCCCTTGGCGCTGATGAGCATCAGCTCCTCGGAGATGTCCTGGACCATCCTCGTGCCGACGATCTCGCCGACCTTGGAGATGGCGTTCTGGTCGAGGGTGTACACCCCCTGGATGGCACGATTCTTGACCGGATAGTCGTCCACCGGGGTGAGCTTGCCGTAGCCCTTCTCGGTCACCACCAGGACGTGGCCTCCCGGCCTTATCAGGTCCATGCCCGCCACCAGGTC
The DNA here is from genome assembly GCA_027306885.1 of Candidatus Dormiibacterota bacterium. GTDB lineage: Bacteria > Chloroflexota > Dormibacteria > Aeolococcales > Bog-877 > JAJYXT01. The sequence continues at coordinate 23,325 of DAHUYV010000087.1, read as the reverse complement.
CTGCCCCAGGAGCCGGACCCCGGTCACCCCCTGGGTGTCCCGGCCCATCGGCCGGACCTGGTGCTCGCTGAAGCGCAGCGCCTTGCCCCGGCGGGTCACCAGAAGGATCTCGTCTCCCCCGGTGCTGACCGTGACCCAGTTGAGCTCGTCCCCCTCACTGAGGTTCATGGCGATGAGGCCGTTGCGGCGCACCGTCGCGTAGGCCGCCGAGGGGGTCTTCTTGATGTGGCCGCGCAGCGTCGCCATCACCATGTAGGACTCGTCGGAGTAGCCGTCCACCGAGAGCATGGAGGTGACCCGCTCCCCCTGGTCCATCTCCAGCAGGTTGATCACCGCCGTCCCCTTGGCCTGCCGGCTGACATCCGGGATCTCGTGGGTGCGCAGCCGGAAGACCCGGCCCCGGTTGGTGAAGAAGAGCATGTCGGAGTGGGTGGACGCCACCTGGAGGAACTCCACGTAGTCCTCCTCTCCGACCCGCTTGGCCCCCATCACCCCCTTGCCGCCCCGCCGCTGGGAGCGGTAGTCGGTGGCCGGGGTCCGCTTGATGTAGCCCCGGTGGGTGAGCGTCACCACCACCTGCTCGCGGGGGATGAGGTCCTCCTCGTTCAGTTCGATGTCGCCGTGGCTGATCTCGGTGCGCCGCGCGTCGCCGTACTTGCGGCGAATCGTCAGCAGCTCGGCCCGGACCACCGCCATCAGGTTGGCCCGGCTGGAGAGGATCTCCTCCAGCTCGGCGATCCGCTCCATCAGCTCGCGGTGCTCCTCCTCCAGCCGCTCCCGCTCCAGCCGGGTGAGGCGCCCGAGCCGCATGTCCACGATCGCCTTGCTCTGGCGATCGGTGAGCCCGAAGCGCTCTTCCATCTGGCGCTGGGCGGTGGCCTCGTCGGGGGCGGCCCGGATCAGCCGGATCACCTCGTCCAGGTTCTGCAGGCAGATCCGCAGCCCCTCCACGATGTGGGCCCGCTCCCGCGCCCGCTCCAGCTCGTGGCGGGTGCGTCGCTCCACGACCTCGCGGCGGTGCTCCAGGTAGTGCTGGAGCATCGCCCGCAGCGAGAGCACCTGGGGGCGGCCGTCGACCAGCGCCAGGAGGATGCAGGTGAACGAGGACTGCAGCTGGGTGTGCTTGTACAGATTGTTGAGCACGGTGTAGGGACGGGCGTCGCGCTTGAGCTCGATCACCAGGCGGGTGCCCTCGCGCCGCCCGGTCTCGTTGCGGAGGTCGGCGATCCCCTCCAGCTTGCGTTCGTTGACCAGCTCGGCGATGGTCTGGAGCACCCGGCTGGGGTTCACCTGGTAGGGGAGCTGGGTGACGATGATCTGCTCCCGGCCGCTCTTGGACTCCTCGAACGCCACCCGGGCCCGCTGCACCACCCGCCCGTGCCCGGTCCCGTACACCTGGGGCAGGTCCTTGCCGTAGATGATCCCTCCGGTCGGGAAGTCGGGGCCGGGGATCAGCCGCATCAGCTCCTCGGTGGAGGCCTCAGGGTTGTCGATGAGGCGCACCAGCCCGTCGCACACCTCGGAGAGGTTGTGGGGCGGGATGCTGGTGGCCATGCCCACCGCGATCCCGGCGGCGCCGTTGACCAGCAGGTTGGGGATCGCCGAGGGCAGCACCAGCGGCTCCTGCTTGGAGGCGGAGTAGTTGTCGCCGAAGTCGACGGTGTCCTTGTCGATGTCCGCCACCATCTCGGCGGCGATCGGCGCCATCCGGGCCTCGGTGTAGCGGTAGGCGGCGGCCGGGTCGCCCTCTGGCGATCCGAAGTTCCCCTGACCGTCCACGAGCGGATAGCGCATGACCCACGGCTGGGCCAGCCGGACCAGGGTGTCGTACACCGAGATGTCGCCGTGGGGGTGGTAGTTCTTCAGCACCTCGCCGACGATCGCGGCGCACTTCTGGTGCGAGGCACCAGGGGTCATGCCCTGGTCCTGCATCGCGTAGAGGATCCGGCGCTGCACCGGCTTGAGCCCGTCCCTGACATCGGGAAGAGCCCGGGCCACGATCACGCTCATGGCGTAGACCAGGTAGGACTCCCGCATCTCGCTGACCAGCTCGACGCCCCGCACCTGGCCCGCTCCGCCTCCCTGGTTGACTGACATCCTCCTCCCCCTAGCCCTTCAAGGCCGCCGGCTCGAGCTGGGTCAGGGCGCTGGACAGCTGCTCGAGGAGGTCGGCCCTCACCGCCCGCGCCGCCACCCTGAGCGCCGCGGCCACCGCCTCGGCGTCGGAGCGGCCGTGCCCGATGAACACCAGCCCGCGCACCCCGAGGAGCGGCGCCCCCCCCACCGAGCGCCAGTCCAGGCTGGCGCCCAGGCGGCGCAGCGCGGGCATCGCCAGCACCGCGCCGAGCCGGGAGCGCCAGCCGGCGGCGAGCTCGGTGCGAAGCGCGGTGATCACCTCCTCGGCTACCCCCTCGGCGGTCTTCAGCGCCACATTACCCACGAAGCCGTCACAGACCACCACGTCGGCGGACCCGTTGAGCAGGTCGTTTCCCTCCAGCGGGCCCACGTAGTTCAACCCCAGCCGCTCGATCAGCTGGTGGGCGGCCTGGACCAGCTGGTTCCCCTTGGTGGCCTCGGTGCCGTTGCTGAGCAGGCCGACCCGCGGTCGGGAGACCCCCAGCACGCGCTCCACGTAGGCGCACCCGAGCTGGGAGAACTGGGCCAGCCACTCGGGCCGGCAGTCCACCTGGGCCCCGGCATCGACCAGCAGGGTGGTTCCCCTGGGCCCGGGCAGCGGCGTGGCGATGGCCGGGCGGGCGGCCCCCGGAAGGCGGCCCAGCCCGACCAGCGCCGCGGCCATGGCGGCACCGCTGTGGCCGGCGGTGAACAGGGCGTCGGCCCTTCCCTCCGCCACGAGGCGCACACCGACATTCACGCTGGCCGAAGGGTGGGCCCGGACCGCCCGGACAGGGTGCGCATCCATCGGTATCGCCCCCTCGGAGCCCGCCACGGTGAGGCGGGGCTCGGCCCGGCCGGCCAGCAGCGCTCCGAGGCGGCCGGCGTCACCGACCAGGACGAGGGAGAGCTCGGGGTCTCCGGCGAGCGCCTTGAGGCTGCCCTCCACGAGGACTTCCGGGGCTCGGTCGCCGCCCATCGCGTCGACCGCCACAGCCGGGGCGAGACGGGTCAAATGTCGAGGTTCCGCACGGTCTTGGCGTGGGCCTGGATGAAGCGCTTGCGGGGCTCAACCGCCACCCCCATGAGCCGCTCGAAGATGTCGTCAGCGCGAATGGCGTCCTCCACCTCCACCTTGAGAAGGACCCGCCGCTCGGGATCAAGGGTGGTGTCCCAGAGCTGCTCGGCGGTCATCTCCCCGAGGCCCTTGTAGCGCTGCACCTTGGACCGCTCGCCCATCTCCTTGACCGCGGCCCGGAACTCCTCCTCGCTGTAGCACCAGCGCACCTGCTTGCCGCGCTCGACCCGGAACAGGGGGGGCTGGGCGATGAAGAGATGCCCGTCCAGGATCACCGCCTGGAGGTGGCGCCAGAAGAAGGTGAGCAGGAGGGTGCGAATGTGGGAGCCGTCCTCGTCGGCGTCGGCCATCAGCACCACCCGGCCGTAGCGCAGCTTGGCGAGGTCGAAGCGGTCGCCCACGCCGGTCCCGAGGGCCGTGATCAGATTGCGGATCTCCTCGTGCTGCAGGATCTTGTCCTCGCGCGCCTTCTCCACGTTGAGGATCTTGCCCCGCAGCGGCAGGATGGCCTGGTAACGACGATCCCGGCCGCCCTTGGCGGTGCCGCCCGCGGAATCCCCCTCCACGATGAAGATCTCGCAGAGGTCGGGATCGCGCTCGGAGCAGTCCGCGAGCTTGCCGGGGAGGGTCGCCGACTCCAGCAGGGACTTGCGCTGGACCAGCTCCCGGGCCCGGACCGCAGCGGCTCGGGCCCGAGCCGCGGTCAGCGACTTCTCCACGATCCGCTTGGCATCCCCGGGGTTCTCCTCCAGGTACTGGCCGAGCGCCTCGCTGACCACCGCCGTGACCTGTCCCGCCATCTCGGAGTTCCCGAGCTTGGTCTTGGTCTGGCCCTCGAACTGGGGCTCCTGGAGCTTCACTGAGAGCACCGCGGTCAGCCCCTCACGGACGTCGTCCCCGCTGAGGTTCTGGTCCCCCTCCTTGAGGATGGCCGCCTTTCGCGCGTAGCGGTTGAGGCTGGCGGTGAGCGCCGCCCTGAAGCCGGTCAGGTGGCTCCCGCCCTCCACGGTGTTGATGTTGTTGGCGTAGGCGAGCACGTGCTCGGTGAAGGTGTCGTTGTACTGCACCGCCAGCTCGACGGTGTTGCCCTCGACCTCTCGCTCCACGTACATCGGCTTGCCCTGGACCGCGCCCTTGCCCCGGTTGAGGAAGCGCACGAACGCCTCGATCCCCCCTTCGAAGTAGAAGTTGAGCTCGAAGTTCGGCTCCGGCCGCTCGTCGATGAGCCTGAAGTGGACGCGCTTGTTGAGGAAGGCCAGCTCCCGCAGCCGGTTGGCCACGGTCTCGGTGCGGAAGGTCTGGGTGTTCTTGAAGATGAGGGGATCGGGCCAGAAGCGCACCAGGGTTCCCCGGCGGCTCCCCCGGCGATCACGCTCGGAGAGCAGCTCGGTGGTCGGAAGTCCCCTGCGGTACTCCTGCCGGTGGATGCGCCCCTCGCGGAAGACGACCACCTCCACCCGCTCCGAGAGGGCATTGACCACCGACAGCCCCACCCCGTGGAGGCCGCCGGAGACCTTGTAGCCGCCGCCCCCGAACTTGCCACCAGCGTGCAGCTTGGTCATGACGACTTCGAGCGCCGGGCGCCCGGTCTGCTGGTGGATGTCCACGGGGATGCCCCGGCCGTTGTCGGTCACCGCGCAGGATCCATCCGCCCCCAGGCGCACCTCGATCTCGTTGCACTCGCCGGCGAGCGCCTCGTCCACCGAGTTGTCGATGATCTCGTTGACCAGGTGGTGGAGCCCGGCGACATCGGTGTCCCCGATGTACATGCCGGGGCGGCGCCGGACCGGCTCCAGCCCTTCCAGCACCTGGATCTGATCGGCCGAATATCCGTCCCCGGACGGCTTCCCCCGGCCCCCGCCCCGGCGCTTGGCCGCAGACGGGGTCTGCGCCTCGCCGTCCTGAGGGGGCTCGATGGGCAACCACAGTTCGCTGTCAGGATCTTCGGGATCTATCACCTTCCCTCCTTGAGGGACACCCGGGAAGGCCCCTCCACGCTGAGGCGCCGCGGTGCCGTCGCCCGGATCGGGAGAGGGGCGCCGCGCCCAGCGGAGGCCACACCCAATTCTAACAGTTGGGAGATGGGAAACCGGGGACAAGACCCACTTCGAGCCCGACTCCCCGCCCCGCCTTCGTCCCCCCGGCAGAGCCTCGGGGGTCCGCCCCCTCGACCCCCTGGTCAGGACGGCTGGGGCTGGCGCCCCTTGGCAACCTCCCAGCGGGGCTGTTGCGCCTCGCGGACCCGACCATCCTCCTCGAAGATCGCGAAGCGGGAGAACGACCTGGCGAACCAGCGGTCGTGGGTGACGGCGACCACCGTGCCCTGGAACTCCCGCAGGCCGTCCTCGAGGGCCTGGGCGCTGACCAGGTCGAGGTTGCCGGTGGGCTCGTCCAGAACCAGCAGGGTGGCGCCCGAGAGCTCCAAGATCAGGATCTGGAAGCGAGCCTTCTGCCCTCCGGAGAGGGTGTCGAAGGGCTGGTCCACCTGCCCATCGAGCTCATAGCGGCGGAGGGCCCCGATGGCGGAACCCCTGCCCGAAGCGCCCTGGCCGCGGAGGATGTCGAAGAGCGTCCGGTCGCCGTCGACCGCCGCCCGCTGGAAGCTCTGGGCGAAGTAGCCCGGCACCACCCGGGCTCCCAGATGGCAGCTCCCCGCCCAGCCCGGGGCGGAACCCTCGCCAGCCGACCCGCCGGTCCCCTCCGGCGGGTCGCTGCCCCCGGCGGCGACGAACTCCAGGAACCGGGACTTGCCGGTGCCGTTCGCCCCCAGCACCGCAAGGCGCTCACCGTAGAAGAGATCCAGATCGAAGGGCGCCACCAGCCCCTCCAGCCCGAGTCCCCTGCAGGTGAGCGCGCGCACTCCGGTGCGCCCGCCCCCGAGGCGCATCCTCACCGCCTGGTCGTGGGGCGGAGCGGCGGGAGGTCCGGCATCTTCGAAGCGGCGGAGCCGGGTCTCGGCGGCGTGGTACCGCGACGCCATCGCTTCCGAGATCCGGGCCTGCTCGCGCAGGGTGCGCACCAGGTTGCGGAGCCGGTCCCGCTCCTCGGTCCACCGCTTGACCACCTCCTCCTGACGCCGGTGTCGGTCAGCCCGGGCCTTCGGATAGCCGGAGAACGATCCCCCGTGGACCCAGCAGGAGCCGTCCTCCAGGGTCACGATGCGCTCGGCGCAGCGCGACAGCAGCTCGCGGTCGTGGGAGACGAGCAGGATCGTCTTGGGGCTGGCCGCCAGTCGCTCCTCCAGCCAGCGCTTGGCCGGCACGTCGAGGAAGTTGTCGGGCTCGTCGAGCAGGATCACCCCCTCCGGCCCGCGCAGGAGGGTCTCCAGCACCAGCCGCTTCTGCTCACCGCCGGAGAGGGTGCCGGCCGCCCTTGAGGCCACCGCTTCGAGGGGGACGCCGAGGGCGGCCGAGCAGCATTCGTCCCAGACCGCCTCGGCCTGGTATCCGCCGATGTCCGCCCAGTCCGCCAGCGCCTGGGCGAACGCCAGCTGGCTCGCCTCGCTCTGCTCGCGCTCCATCTTGCCCTCGGCCTCCCGGAGGTCGCGGGCCGCGCGCCGGACCGATCTCGGCTGGGCGGAGATGAGGAGATCGCGAACGGTGCGCGCGCTCTCCGCCCGGCCGATCGCCTGGTGCATCACCGCCAGCTCGCCCCCGAGGCTGATGGCCCCTGAGGTGGGCTGGAGGTCTCCGGCGACGAGCCGCAGCAGGGTGGTCTTGCCACCCCCGTTGGGGCCGATGAGGGCGGTGCGAGAGCCCTCCCCCACCCGAAATGAGACGTCGCGCAGCAGCTCCCGGCCGTCCTCCAGCCGGTACGCGACATGGGCGACATCGATGTGAGCCATCGCCGGGGCGCACCTCCAGGGCGGGCCGCCCCCAAGCTCCTTCGGAAGCCGGCCTTCGGATCCTGATCCTCCCCGCCAATCTACCAACCGCCGGACCGGGCTCGAAGGCGAGCCGCAAAGCTCCCGGCGGTCGGGTTGGGCGGGCTGCGGCTCCAGATCTACCGGGGCCGGCTTGACCCCTCACCCGGGAGACCCCAGAGAGCGGGCGTACGCCGCGCGCTCATTCGCGCTATCTTGTGCATTGGCAAGCGGCCCGCCGGGTGCGGCTGGGCCCGCGGCTCTCGCGGCCGGCCCGCCGGCGCGGAGCCTTCCATCTCAAGCCTTGGACAAGAAGATTCCAAGCCATCGGTCCGCTGTGGAGGAAGTGGCGCCCTGACGCCCCCCAACCTGACCCTAGAGCGCCTGCATCTGGTGGTCCCCGACAACTCGCAGGCGATGTCGTTCCTGGACGCCCTGAACGGCCGTGGCAACGGAGACTCCCGTCTCCATTTCGCCGAGCAGATCGGCTCCCTCGAGGAGTTCCCGGTTGTGGCGGCGCCCAACGGCAGTCCCGGGGTGACCCTGCTGCTGCCCGGCCTGGACGTCAGCTGCGTGCCGGTGCGCCGGGCGCGCGCTCCAAGGGAGCGGGAGGCCCTCAAGGTGGAGTCGGTCCGACCCGCCCCGCCGGACCGCGACGGAGTGGGCAGGACCGCCATCATGGTCCGCTGCGCCCACCCGCTGGTCACCGCCGGGGAGGGTGAGCCGAGCGACACCTTCCACCTCATGAACCTCTCGCGCCTCGCCCGGCCGCCCAAGGAGCCCGACCCGATCCTGCTCCAGACCCTGGCCCTGGTGGACGGACTCGAGGGCGCGGAGCGCGGCCGGGCGGTGACCCAGCGGACCCCCTTCGAGGGGGTGGAAGAGCTCTGGCGGTGCCGCCAGTGCCGGGGTCTCTGGCGTCCCGCCCGAGACCAGCGCTGCCCCTCGTGCGGGCGGGAGATCACCGACCAGGACCGCCGGCACCCGGAACCGGGGAGACTTGAGTTCTCCATCCCCGACGGCCACGCCATCACCCTCGGGGTCGACGCCGCGGTGATGGTCGAGCCGGAGGACGAGCCCCACTACCTGGGGCGGGTGACCAGGGTCGACCACCGGCGCCACCTGGTGGAGGTGGCCTGCAAGGCGTACGAGACCCCCGGGGAGGTCGGGTGGATCACCCCCTCCTTCAACAAGCAGCTGTATCAGGCCAAGCGGACGACCCTCGCCTCGATCGCGGCCGGCGACGCCCGCAGCTTGCTGCTGGCTCAACTCCTCATCGATCCGAAGTCCGTGTACGCCCCGGCCGCAGCCCCAAGGGGGGACTGGGTCACCGCCGGGATGCACAGCAACCCGGCCCAGGATCGGGCGATCGGGATCATCGTCGGGCTGGAGGCGGGCCAGGCGGTGCTGATCCAGGGGCCGCCGGGCACGGGGAAGACCACGGTGATCGTGGAGGCCATCAAGCACCGGCTCCAGGAGCGGCCCGCCGAGCGGATCCTGGTCTGCTCGCACAGCAACCTGGCGGTGGACAACGCCCTGGAGCGGCTGGCCGGCACGCCCGGCCTCCGGGCCGCCCGGGTGGCCAAGGCCGAGCGGGTGAGCCCCAGCGTGGATGCCTTCCGGGTGGACGACGAGGACGATGAGCGGCTGTACTCGGCCAATGTCATCTTCGCGACCTGCGCCACGGCGGCCACCTCCTCGGTGACCTCCGGCGAGACCTTCGACCTGGTGATCCTGGACGAGGCCAACAAGGCGCGCATCGACGAGGCCCTTCCCTGCCTCCGCCTCGGAGCGGCCCTGGTGCTGGTCGGCGACCACAAGCAGCTGCCCCCGGTGGAGGATGACGCGATCTACCAGATCGTCGAGGACCGGCCCGAGCTCGAGGCGATCGTCGACACCAGCCTCTTCGAGCGCTGCTGGGAGGGGGGGGTGCCCGATCCGGCCCGCTGCCTCCTGGTGGAGCAGCACCGGATGCACCCCGAGATCTCCCAGTACATCAGCAGCGCCTCCTACGACAACCAGTTGGAGAACGCCCCCGAGGTGCTGGAGTACCCCTATGTCACCCGGCGCCCCTTCCCGGTGGCGCTGCACATGGTCGACACCGCGGGGCTGCGGGGCGGCCGGGAGCGGCGCGGCGCGGGTGGCGCTCTCCGCAACGAGGCCGAGGTCCGGGTCTGCGCCCAGGTGGTCCGCCTGCTGGACGAGCGGGTCGATCCCGGGCTCTCCCTGGCGGTGATCGCCATGTACGCCGATCAGGTGGACCGGTTGCGCCAGTCGCTGAGCCGCCGCCACTTCCGCCGCTCGGTGAAGATCGACACCGTCGACTCCTTCGAGGGTCGGGAGGAGGACATGGTGGTGATCTCGCTGGTGCGCAGCAACGAGCGGGGCCGGATCGGCTTCCTGCGCGTCCCCAACCGCCTCAACGTGGCGATCTCCCGCGCCCGGCGGCTAGTGGTCTGCGTGGGCGACGCCGCCACCCTGATCGCCGGGGAGGAGTCGATGTACGGGCGGCTGGTGGACGCGGCCCGGGACTGCGGAGGGTACCTGCGCGCGGCCGAGCTGCTCGGTCCCCGGGCCCGTCCCGGCCGGCTCCCGGTGCGGCGCCAGGAGGGCGTCGCCGAGGGAGCGGCGGGCGCCGGACCCCGGCGACACCGGCGGCGCCGCCGCCGGCCCGGAATCGCGGTGCCGGGCGAGGCGCCCGCCGCCGTGTCCGAGGAGGGGGCCGCGGCCCCGCCCGCGCGCCGGAGACGGCGCCGGCGCCGCCGGTCCCAGGGCGTGGTCGAGCCGGGGGCCAGCCCGGTGGTGGCTCAGGGCGAGACCGCGGCCCCCCGCCGCCGCCGCCGCCGCCGCCGCGGGGGCGGTGCGGGGGCGCCGCCACCGGGCACGCCGACCACCGGAGCAGAGGGGGGTCCTCAGTGAGCGAGTCAGGGGTCAGCACGCTGTTCGTCGCCGGAGCCGGGCTGATGGGCTCCGGCATCGCCCAGACCGGGGCCCAGAGCGGACTCAGGGTCCGGCTGTTCGACGCCCTCCCGGGGGCCGCCGAGCGGGCCCGGGAGCAGATCGGCTCCCGCCTGGCCCGGGCGGAGTCTCAGGGCAAGGCCCCCTCGGGGTCGGCCGAGCGCTGCCTCGACCTGCTGGAGGTGGCCTTTTCCCTGCCCCCGCCGGGTGACACCCAGGTGGTGATCGAGGCGATCACCGAGCAGGAGGAGCTGAAATTGGCCTTCTGGTCAGAGCTGGGAGCGGGGTGCGCCGCGGAGGTGATCTTCGCCAGCAACACCTCGTCGATCCCGATCACCCGGCTGGCGGCCGCCAGCGGGCGCCCGGACCGGTTCATCGGGATGCACTTCTACAGCCCGGTGCCGGTCATGGAGCTGGTCGAGCTGGTGCCGGGGCTGCTCACTTCGGAGGCCACCTACGCCACGATCGAGGCGCTCGGGCGGGAGCTGGGCAAGCGCCCGGTCCGCTCGGCCGACTCCCCGGGGTTCATCGGCAACCGGATCCTCATCCCCTTCCTCAACGAGGCGATACTGGCCTACCAGGAGGGGGTCGGGACCGCCGCGGACATCGACCAGGTGGCGCGTTTGGGCTTCCGCCACCCCATGGGGCCGCTTGAGCTGGCCGACTTCATCGGGCTTGACGTGGTGCTGGGCATCTGCCGGGTGATGCACCAGGGGCTGCACGACCCCCGCTACGCCCCCAACCCCATCCTGGAGCGGATGGTCGAGGCCGGCCAGCTGGGGCGCAAGAGCGGGCGGGGCTTCTACCAGTACGGCGGCTGAGCCGCCCCGCGATCAACCCGGCGCGACGTCCCCGGCCAGCTGCTCGGCGAGGAACCTGATCCCCACCGGGTAGCGGTACTCGATGCCCCCGTGCCCGGCGTCGAAGAACTCCAGGCGGACCTCTCTCACGCCCGCCTCGCGAAGTGCCGCCGCCGCCGCGCTGGCGCCCACGTCCAGGTGGAACTCGTCATGGCGCCCGGCGTCCAGGTACGCCGCCCGCAGCTGGCCGGCGGAAGCGGGATCGGCCCCGATCATGCGCACCGGGTCCCGGTCCAGCCAGCGCTCCCAGACCCGCTCCCGCATCCGGCCGCTGACCGCGTCGAAGGGAAGCTCGGGGCTGCCATCCGGACCGGGCGAGTAGCAGGCGGCCATGCAGTAGGCGTTGATCAGGACCCCGTCGGATGCCTTGGCGGTGCCCTCTCGGGCCCGGAAGTCGGCCCAGAACCGCTCCCACGACCCCTCGTACTCGTCCCGAAGGGCCCGCACCACCTGGGGGAACTCGGGAAGGTAGCAGTACTCGAAGAGGGCGTCGCCGGCGTGACTGGCGAGCGCGGAGAAGAGGTCGGGGCGGAGCAGCGGGGTGATCATCGCGCCGTAGCCGCCGCTGGACTTACCGGCGACTCCCCGGTGCTCGCGCGAGGCCAGGGTCCGGAACTCCCGATCCACGGCCGGGACCACCTCCTCGCAGAGGTAGGTGTGATAGCGACCGGTGCCGGCGGAGTCGAGGAACTGGCTGCCGCCCAAAGAGGTCCAGCAGTCCACGAAGACCAGCAGGCACGGTGGGGTGGCGGGGTCCGCGAAGAGCTGGTCGTACAGCTCCAGCGGTGTTCGCCGGAAGGCCGACCGATTGCGCCACATGTCCAGCTGGCCGGTCATCCCCTGAAGCAGGTACACAACCGGGAGGCGCGCCTCCGGCAGCCGAGAGTAGGCGGGGGGCAGGTAGACCCAGAGCGGGCGCTCGACGGGGTCACCCAGGTGATTGCCCTTCAGGACCTCGCTCGAGATCACCAATTCCACCAGCTCACCCTGGATCGGATGGGCCCAGGGCGGGCCCGGGAGGGCCCCGCGGCGCACAATCGCGGCCCCGCGACCCGGGCCGGAGGCAGGATCAGCTTCTGATCCGGATCTTTCCACTCGCCGAGCATAGGGGCTGGGGGCCCGGCCGCGCCCCCGCCCCCGAACGGTCAGCCGGGAGTCGGCAGGGAGCTGGGCCGGCCCCGGCCCGGCTTGGTGGGCAGGGAGCTGGGCCGACCCTCACCCGGGGTGGTGGGCCGATGCCCCCGGGAGGACGCGGCGCTGGGGAGTCCCGAGGGCATCCCGGAGCCCCGCCCCTTCGAGTGGAGCTGCCGCTGCCTGACCCCGTGCTGGCGGGCGATGGCGCTGACGCAGGCGCCCACGTTCTCCTGACCGGGCGACGGGGTTGCTCCGGGGCTGGGCAGGTACTGCGCCTTGCAGCCCTGGACCGCCTGCACAACCGCCTGGCCCCAGTTGACCGGGTCCACGCTGTGGGTGGCGACCGAGGCGGCCGCCCCACCGCCGACTGCGGCCGCCGCCAGCGCGAGGCCAGCCGCCGCCTTGAGCGAGAGTCCGGACAGGAAGCCGGGCAGTAGCGCCATGTGAGATCCTCCTTGCAGTGCCACTTCGTGGTACCGGCCGAGGGGAAGGCCCGGGTGGAGCGGACTGGCCGTGGCGGCCTGGCGCCGGAGCTCCTCCTCCAGGAGCTCGTCGAAGCCCGCTCCGCCACTACTTCCCATCGGAATCATTCATGGGGGAAACGCCGGGCTCGCCCGGACTAACCGTCGGCTCCTGGTCGAGGCCCCCCAAACGAGATCGCAGGCGTCGCTTGGCCGCCGCCAGGCGGGAGGCTACGGTCTGCTCGGGAACCCCGAGAGCGGCCGCGATCTCCCGGTTGCTGTACCCGTGCAGGTGCCGCAAGACGATGGCGGCCGCCTGCTTGGGCGGCAGGGCGGCCAGCTCCCGGGTGAGCAGGGAACCGTCATCGGCGGTCGGGTCGGGCGGGGGTGGCGGGTGGCCGAGCCGGCGCACCACCTCGCCCACCTGGCGGAGGCGCTCCCGGCGGCGGTGGGAGATCGCCACGTTGATGGCGATCCGGTGCAACCAGGCCTCGGGCGGCGCGGTCTGCCGCCACCTTGGCCAGGCCCTAAAGGCCCGGACGAACGCCTCCTGGGCACAGTCCTCGGCGACCTCCCTCTCGTGCAGGACGCCGATCAGGGTGCCGAGGATCTTGGGATAGGTGTCGCGGTAGAGCCGATCGAAGTCGGCCGCCGACCCGGGGCGGTACGGGACGGCGCCGGGATCATCGGCGTCGGGGGGGCTCTCGGGTTGGGAGTCGGAAGTTGTCAAGAAGGGGAGTCCTGCAGAAGGAACGCCCGGCAGCCCCGGGGCACCCACGACCGGACCGAGGAGCGCCTCACCCCGGACTAGGCCGCCGGTTCAGCCGGCGCTCAGGATCTGGATGCAGTGGTTGACGTCGTCGGCGTACAGCTGGCTGGGGACGGTGGCGGGCACCGCGCCCCGGGCGACGGGAAGGAAGAAGCCGTACTGGGGAGAGGGGTTGACCAGGGCGACCCGAACCCCGGAGCGGACCGGCGGGAACACCGCCATCAGCCAGACCGAGGCGCCGGGGTTGACGTCGGCGGAGCAGAGGTCCAGCCGGTTGCTGGAGAGCACCACGATCGGCCGGATCGGTTCGTAGTAGGCGAGTCGGACCGAGCTGGTGAGCCCGCCGGGATCGAGGTGGGCGGTCCCGCCGTATTGCTTGGAGGTCTCGAGCACGGTCTGGGTCAGCCCCACCCCACAGGTTGATGCGCCGGGGTTGCGGGCGACCGCCACCACCTCCAGCAGGGGGCCCAGCCCGGCCATCGTCCGCGCCGACCTCGCCTCCGCGCCCGAGAGGAGGGGCAGGATGTCGGCCAGCGGCACCCGTCGGGAGTAGTAGAACGAGATGGTGCTGCGATCCACGTAGAACCCGCCGTCGGGACTGCAGGCGGCACCACCGGAGCTCAGCGGCCGCGCGTGTGAGCTGACCGGCAGGGCGGCGGCCAGGGACCTGTCGGCCTGGGCCGCGGTGGCGGCGCCGCTCCCGCACGAGGTCACCAGCAACGCCAGGGCCAGCCCGAGGACCAACAGGACGGAACGGCGCTGGGGGGGCACCGGCTACCCGGCTCGCGCCGGAGGGGGGTCGCCCGCTCCTCCGTCCCCTCCCGCCAGCAGCTCTGTGCGGGTGAAGATCGCCCTCAGCGAGTAGCCCGCCGCCTCCACGTGTTCCCGGCCGCCCTCCTCGCGGTCCAGGAGCGTGTAGAGGGCGACGATCTTGGCCCCCGCGGCCGCCACCCGCTCGGCGGCGGCCAGGAGCGAGCCGCCGCTGGTGAGGGCGTCGTCGACCAGGGCGACCGGCTGCCCCGGGTGGGGCGGCGGGCCGGCGAACTCCCCCCCGGCGCCGTGCTCCTTCAGTCCCTTGCGCACTATGAAGGCGCCCACCCTCGGCCCTCCGTCGAGGGCGCTGCAGAGGGCGACGGCGGTCACCATCGGATCGGCGCCCAGGGTGGGCCCACCCACCATCTCCACCTTGTCCTCGCGGGCGAACTCCAGGAGGGTGCGTCCGACCAGCAGCGCCCCCACCGGGTCGAGGGTCACCAGGCGGCCATCGAAGTAGTACGGGCTGCGTCGCCCGCTGGTGAGCAGGAAATCCCCCACCCGGAAGGCTCGGTCCAACATCAGGCGGAGGAGGGTCCGCCGGTCATCCCCCAGAAGCGCCATCAGCTCTCGGTGGGGGGCCGCCAGCGGAGGATCGGGTGGCGCGCGGCCTGGACCTCGTCGACTCTCCCCACCGGGGCCTCGTGGGGAGCCCGGAGCAGGACCTCGGGGTCCTCGCGGCCCTCCTCGAGGATCGCCAGCACCACCTCGGCCAGATCGTCCAGCGAGCGCTTGGACTCGGTCTCCGTGACCTCGAACATCATCGCCTCCGGCACCGTGATCGGGAAGTACACGGTGGGGGGATGGACCCCGTAGTCGATCATCCGCTTGGCGATGTCCAGCGCCCGCAGCCCGGGGTAGGGGGAGCGCTTGGGGGTGGCCACAAACTCGTGGAAGGAGTCGGCCTCGACCGCGGTGGGCAGGACGGCGCCAAGCCGTGCCCGCAGGTACCGGCTGTTCAGCACAGCGTCGCGGGCCACCTCCCCGATCTCGTCTCCGTAGGCCCGGATGTAGGCGTAGGCCCGGACCAACATGCCGAAGTTGCCGTAGAACGAACGCACCTTGCCGATGCTGAGGGGGCGGTCGTGATCGAGGCTGAAGAGCTCATCCCGGCGCACCACCCGGGGCACCGGAAGGAACTCCTCCAGCTCGGAGCGCACCCCGACCGGGCCGGCTCCCGGCCCCCCCCCACCGTGCGGTGTGGAGAAGGTCTTGTGGAGGTTGAGATGGACGACGTCGAAGCCCATGTCGCCGGGGCGGGCGACGCCCACCAGGGCGTTGAGATTGGCGCCGTCGTAGTAGACCATCGCCCCCTGCTCGTGCGCCATCTCGGCCATCGCCTCGATGGAGCGCTCGAAGATTCCGAGGGTGTTGGGGTTGGTCAGCATGACCGCCGCCACCTGCGGTCCGAGCTTGGACCTGAGGTCAGCCAGGTCGACCGTGCCGTCGGCGGCGCTGGCCACGGTCACGACGGAGTAGCCGCACTGGGCGGCGCTGGCCGGGTTGGTCCCGTGGGCGGTGTCGGGGACTATGACCTGACTTCGACCGTGATCGCCGCGCTTCTGGTGGAAGGCCTGGATCATGCGCAGCCCGGTCCACTCGCCGTGGGCGCCCGCGGCCGGCTGGAGCGAGACCGCGGCCATGCCGGTGATCTCACAGAGGAGCCGCTCCAGGCGCCACATCAGTTCCAGCGCTCCCTGGATCGACTCCTCCGGCTGCCAGGGGTGGAGGTCCGCGAACCCCGGCAGCCCAGCGACCCGCTCATTGATCGCGGGGTTGTACTTCATGGTGCACGACCCGAGGGGGTACGACCCCTCCTGGAGGTTGTGGTTGCGCCGGGCGAGCCGGCCGAAATGACGCGCCAGGTCGGGCTCACTCACCTGGGGGATGCGGGCCGGGACCCGGCGACGCAGCCCGACGGGCAGCCCCTCCGCCAACCCGGCGGCGGCGACGCCGGCGTCCGGCAGCCGCGGGCCGGGGCCCGGCTCCGGAGCCAGCTCGAAGACCAAGGGCTCCTCTCCCGACCAGGTCGCAACTGGCCTGGTCATCTGGAGGCGACCAGAGCGCGAAGGGCGGTCGCGTACCGCTCCAGCGCCGCCGGCGCGCTGGTCTCGGTCGCGCACACGAGGATCCAGTTGGAGAACTGCGGCCCCAGCTCGCCGAGCGGATGGCCGGCGAGGATCCCCTCCTCAGCCAGCCGCCGGCACACCTCCGCCGCCGGCAGTGGGGTCTCCAGGACGAACTCCCAGAGGAACTCTCCCTCCAAGGGCAGCCGGCATCCCGGAATGGAGGCGAGCCGCCCGGCCAGCTCGTGGGCCCGCCGGTAGGAGATGTCGGCCACCTGGCGCAGCCCTCCCTCGCCCATCTTGGCGAGGTAGGCGGTGGCCGCCAGCCCCATGAGGGCGTGGTTGGTACAGATGTTGGAGGTCGCCCGCTCCCGGCGGATGTGCTGCTCACGGGTCTGCAGCGTCAGGGTGTAAGCCCGGCCCCCTCGGCTGTCGGTGGAGATCCCCACGAGTCGGCCCGGCATCCTTCGCACCAGCTCCTGGCGGCAGGCGAGCAGCCCAACGGTGGGCCCGCCCAGCTGGGGCGGGATGCCCAGCTGCTGCCCGTCGCCGGCGGCGAGGTCAGCCCCCACAGCACCCGGCGGCTCGAGCACCGCGGCGGCGATGGGATCTGCCACCACCAGGGCCAGGGCTCCCGCCCGGTGCGCGGCGGCGACCAGCTCGGGGAGCGGCTCCAGCTGACCGAAGAAGTTGGGCTGGGGCACCACCGCCACGGCGGCATCCCCGCTCTGGAGCGCCTCCTCGGCCCGCTCCAGGTCGGTGACGCCGCCGCTGGTCGCGGGCAGGAGCTCCAGGGCGGCCCCCCTCCCGGCCGCGTAGGTCCGCAGCACCGCCAGGGTGTCCGGGTGCAGCGTCTCCGCCGCCAGGATCCGATTGCGGCCGGTGTGGGTCACGGCGAGCAGCGCCCCCTCGGCGGCCGCCGTCGCCCCGTCGTACATGGAGGCGTTCGCCACGTCGAGGTCGTACAGCTCGGCCACCATCGACTGGAACTCGAAGATGGTCTGCAGGTAGCCCTGGCTCGCCTCCGCCTGATAGGGCGTGTAGGCGGTGTAGAACTCCGGCCGGGAGATGGTGGCCAGCACCACCGCGGGGATGAAGCGCGAGTAGATCCCGGCGCCGAGGAAGCAGTCCCACCGCGCCAGCTCCCGGTTGCGGGATGCCAGCCGGCCCATCTCCTGGGCCAGCTCCAGTTCGCTGAGGGCCGGGGGCAGCTCCATCTGCGGGTTCAGCAGGTGCGCCGGGACCTCGCGAAACAGCTCCGCGACCGAGTCGACCCCGATCTCGGCCAGCATCTCGGCGCGCTCGGTCTGCGTGTTGGGCAAGTAGGCCATGGCGGCTTCTCAGTACCTTCGGTGGCGGGAGAGGGCTCTCAGTGCTCGTCGCTCGCGGCGAACGAATCGTACGCGGCCGAGTCCATGAGGCCGCCGGGGACCTCCCCCTCCAACCTCACCCGGAGCAGCCATCCCTCGCCCTGAGGGTCCTGGTTCACCAGCTCCGGCGCGGTCGTCGCCGCCTGGTTCACCTCCAGGACCTCTCCCGAGATCGGGGAGTAGAGGTCGCTGGCGGCCTTGACCGACTCGATCGCTCCAAAGCGGGCACCGGCCTCGAGGTGCGCGCCAACTGCGGGCAGCTCGAGGAAGATCACGTCTCCCAGCTGGGCCTGGGCGTGGTCGCTGATCCCCACGACGGCCTCGGACCCGTCCCCGGTACGAACCCACTCATGGGTCTTGGTGAAGCGGTAGCCGCTGAGGTCAGACAAGGGTTCTCCTCCTCCCGGTTCCCCGGACTCGACTGCTCATGCCTGGCGACGGTAGAAGGGCAGTGGCACCACGGTCCCGCTGCCCATCTGGGCGGGTTGGGCCCGCAGCGCCACCTCGACCTCGGCGCCGCGCGGGGCGGCCCCGGCGCGCACGTAGCCCATGGCGATGCCGGCGGCCACGGTGAACCCGTAGGAGCCGCTCGTGACCTCGCCCACCGGCTCCCCGGCCACCACGATCGACTGGTGCGGGCGGGGGATCTCCCGGGGACCGAGGCGCACCCCCACGAACGAGAGCTGGGGATCGGCCTTGATGCGGCGCAGGGCGGCGCTGCCCTCGAACTCGCCCTTGTCCAGCTTCACCACCCACCCCAGTCCGGCGCTTATCGGGTCGTGGTCGAGGTCGATGTCCTGCCCGTAGAGCCGGAAGCCGGCCTCCAGGCGCAGGGTGTCGCGAGCCCCGAGGCCGGCAGGCAGGACCCCTTCCGCCCGGCCGTGTTCCAGCAGGCCTTCCCACAGCCTCTCAACGTCGGCTGGATCACAGTACAGCTCGAAGCCGTCCTCCCCGGTGTACCCGGTCCGGGAGATCCGGACCTGTGCGCCGAGGACGTTGCCGGGACGGTGGTGGTAGTAGGGGATCTCCCCCACCGGTCCGTCCTTCGCCAGCGGCTCCAGGATCCTCAGTGCGGCGGGACCCTGGAGCGCCAGGAGGCAGGTGCCCGCAGAGACGTCCTCGAGCACGACCTCGGAGGGTGGGAGCTGCGCCCCCATCCACTCCAGGTCGGCGTCGTGCCGGGCGGCGTTGATCACGCACATGAAGTCGTCGGCGTCCCGGTAGACCAGGAGGTCGTCCACGATGCCGCCGTCGGGTCGGCACATCACCGTGTAGAGGGCCTGGCCCGGCGCCAGCTTGGCGATGTCGTTGGTCACCAGGTGCTGGAGGTACTCCTCAGCTCGCCGGCCACGCACCGAGACCTCGCCCATGTGGGTGACGTCGAAGAGGCCGGCGCGCTGGCGAACCGCGGTGTGCTCCTCGCGGATGCTGGTGTACTGCAAGGGCATCTGGTAGCCAGCGAATGGGACCATCCGGGCCCCCATCTGTCGGTGCCGTTCGCCGAGGGCGACCTCCCGCTCCATCACTCCTCCCCCTCCAGCTCGCCGAGCAGGTCCACCATCTCCCGATCGTACTGGGCACGGGCCTCGTCGACCGCCCGGCGCAGCTGGACCGTCCGGTCGAGACTCCAGCCGAGGTGGGCCGCCAGCTCCAGGTCGGAGGGCGGCCTTCCCAGCTCCGCCGCCACCGCGGCCTCCGCCAGCGCCAGCTGCTCGCCCTCTCTGGACCAGCGCTGGTCGGCTTCACGAGCCTCCCGCTCCTCCTCCACCGCCCCCTTGACCGTTTCCCTGACCGCCGCTCGAGCGGCGGCCTGGAACTCGGCGACGGTCAGCCGGGACGGGGAGGCCAGCCCGTGGACGATCTTGAGCAGGGCGGTGCTGCCCTCCTGGAAGAGGTCCGCCGCGACCTGGTCATCTCCGACGCTCGAGACCTCTTCCAGGACGATCCACAGGTGATGCTGGGCCAGGAGGCGGCGTGAGCGAGCCTCCAGGCCCTGCTCCCCGACCTCGGCCAGGAGGTCGGCCACTTCGGCGTCCGGCAGCGGCGGATGCTCCGCGACCAACTCGCGTAGGCGATCCAGCTCCGGGCCGGTTTTGGGCTCCGGCACCCCCCCCTTCGAAGTGGCTCCCACGGCTGCGAGTATATGCCGGGGCCGGCGACCCACCTACCGCCCTGCGTACACTCGGGGGGTGCCAGCCGAGTTGCTGAGGGTACCGCCGGACCAGGATCTGGTGGTGTTCGGCGCGACCGGGGACCTGGCCCGGCGCAAGCTCCTCCCGGCGCTGTACGAGCTGAGTGCCCAGGGGCTGCTGCCCCGTCGCGGCGAGGTGGTCGGGACCGCCACCAGCGACCTGGATGAGGAAGCGTTCCGGCGGTTCGCCCATGACTCGGTCGCCAATTTCAGCCGGACCGGCCTGGATGAGGACGCCTTCGCCACCTTCGCGAGCCGGCTTCGCTACGTGCCCGCGGTGTCCGACCCCGCCCCCAAGTTGGCCAAGGTCCTCAAGCGTCCGCGGCGGATCGTGTACCTCGCGGTGCCGCCGTCGGCCTTCGACCCGATCCTGCTCGAGCTCCGCGCCGCCGGGCTGGCTCGGGGCTCCTCGATCATCATCGAGAAGCCCTTCGGTCACGATCTGGCGTCGGCTCGGGAGCTGAACCACGCCCTCCACCGGATCGTCCCCGAGGACCGCATCTACCGCATCGATCACTACCTCGGCAAGGAGACGGTGCAGAACCTGCTGGTCTTTCGCTTCGCCAACACCTTGATCGAGCGAATCTGGAACCGCGATGTGGTGGCGGCGGTCCAACTCACCGTGGCCGAGGACATCGGGGTCGAGGATCGCGGCCATCTGTACGAAGAGACCGGCGCCATCCGCGACATCCTTCAGAACCACATGTTCCAGCTCCTCGCCCTGACCTGCATGTCGCCGCCCAGCTCCTTCGATCCCGAGGCGCTCCGCGACGAGAAGGTCAAGGTCCTGCACTCGATCCGGCCGGTGGGTCCGCAGGACGTGGTTCGCGGCCAGTACACCCGGGGCTCGGTGAACGGCAAGATCATGCCGGGATACCGGGAGATCGAAGGCGTCTCCCCGGACTCCGCCACCGACACCTACGTGGCCCTGAGGCTGGCCGTCGACTCCTGGGAATGGGCGGGGGTGCCCTTCTACCTTCGCTGCGGCAAGGCGCTATGCACCCGGCGGACCGAGATCATGCTCTTCTGCCGGGACGTCCCCCTGCACCTCTTCGAGGGCACGGGCATCGCCAAGCTGCAGCCCAACCGGGTCACCATCCGGATCCAGCCCGACGAGGGCATCTCGCTGTCCTTCGTCGCCAAGCGGCCCGGCCCCACCGTGGTCGAGCAGGGGGTGCGGATGGATTTCTCCTACGGGCAGTCCTTCAAGACCCAGCCCGCCGAGGCCTACGAGCGCCTGCTCCACGACGCCCTGCTCGGAGACCACACCCTCTTCATCCGGCAGGACGAGACCGAGGCGTCCTGGAAGGCTCTTCAGCCGGTCCTCGACCAAATGCCGCCCATCAACCTGTACGCCGCCGGGAGTCAGGGGCCGACCGAGGCCGAGGCGCTGCTGGAGTCCGGCTCCTGGCACGACCTGAGCCACCACGTGGGGGAGTGAGCTAGCCGGCGACGGCCTCCCGCCCCGGCCCTTTCCGGTCGGGGACCAGCTGGTCGGCCTCCAGCCACCCCTCCTCGGCGGTCTCACCCTCCCCGGCTCGCACCCGGACCCAGCGCCCCCGCTGCTCCAGCGCCACCAGGGGGGTGGCTGGCCGAACGGCGCGGCCCCGGGCTGAGCCGTGATCGGGATCTCGGTACAGGGGGTAGCCGGTCCCTCCCCAGCTCTGGACCAGGGTGCAGCGGCCGGCGGGGATGGCGCGGTAGCGGTAGACCGTGGCCCGGTCCCGCTCCCCGAGGGTGAGCACCCGGAGCAGGTTGGTGGCCCGCAGCATCGCGCTGCGGTCGCCCACGGCGTGAATCTGCACTTCGGTCCCGGCGTCGGTCGAACGGCAGGCGATCGTGAGCCGGTTCTTCGGATACCGCACCTGCCGGGTCTGCCCGAAGAAGCCGTTCATCGTCACCTGGGCCACCTCCGCCGTGCCCTCGTCGATCACCCGGAAGCGGAAGGGGGGAAGGGCGGCCACCTGTTCCGCGAGGGCGAAGACCTCCCGCGGTGGCGCGAACACCGTGGCGGTCCAGCTGTCACTCCGCTTCCGCCCGAGCAATTGCACCCTGCGATTCTAGTCGGCACCGGGAGGGCCGAAGACGGCCGACCGGCCCGGATGCCCCGCCTCGAGGATATGCTAACTGATCTCAATTACCGGCATCCCCTTGCCCGCCTTGGAGGGTGCTCCCAACAGGAGCTCGGTTCTGAACTCAGAAACGAGCACCTGTGCTAATCAGGTGAGGAGGGGACGGCGGCGCAGCAGCCAGCGCTCGGCCCGGTGGATGGCGGGGTCCAGGGGCCCCAGCCACGGGGCCAGCAGCAGGCCCGAGTGGGCCGCCAGGTGCCCGCCCCAGCGGGTCTTGAACACGGCGTAGCCCGGACCGGGATCACCCTCCTCGAAGTGGCTGGGGACCCCCCACATGTCGTAGAGCTCGCAGCCCTGAGAGAGGCCCCATTCGATCATCGCCCAGTGGAGCGCGTACGGGGCCCGCGAGCTGCTCGGCGAGCTCCCCCCATATAGGTAGACCAGACGTGGGCCGCAGGCCACCGCGATTGCCGCCGCCACCGGTACCTCGTGCAGCCGGGCGGTGAAGACCTCCGCCCCGAGGGCGTCGACCGCCGCCCGGTAGTAATCCAGGGGACGGGTCTGGAAGCCCTGGCGTGACACCGTCTCCAGGTGCAGCCGGTAGAAGGTGTCGACCGCATCCGGTCCGCCTGAATGGTCCACCCGGACCTCGGCGCGCTCGGCGAGCCGGATGTTGCGGCGGGTCGACGGGGGAAGGCGGGAGCTGACCGCGGCCGCGCCGCCGCGCAGGTCTACGAGCCAGGTGCGGCGGTGCTGGACGTCGAAGGCCGCCTCCCGCAGCCGGAGGCGGCGACGGACCTCGACGGCCGTCGCGTCCTGGCCCCATTCCGGGTCCAGGCGAAGGGCCGCCACCCGCTGCGGCCGCAGCCTCGCCCTGGCGGCCTGGAGGAGGGCCGCCGCCGCCTCCAGGTCGAGCGGCCCCGGAGGCAATGCCGGGCCCCTCGGCGCGTAGGCCCAACTCACCCCGGCGGGCCCCATGGGCCGGTAGAGCACCTGGAGCGCTCCCCGCCACTCAGAGTCCGCGCCATCCTCGGCGAGCAGTCGGGACACCCGCCAGCCGTACCGCCGGCGGAGCTCACCCCACCCCCAGCTTGGCATGAGGATCCCCCGGCAGCGCCGGGTCACGAACCGGTCCCAGTCCTCTCTTTCGTCCGGGCCGGCCTCCCGAACCCGCAGGGGCGGGCTCGCCGCGCCGATCTCCACCGGCCGATTATCGCGGCGCGGCGGCCGGGGGATCGGCGAAGCCATCGCGGTCGGAGCCGAATGGGTGTTCAGGATGGGTGCGGGCGAGCGCGAAGGTGGCGCCGGTGATCCGCTTGTGGTTCCGAAGCGATGGCTTGCACCGCCGCGGGTGAGCAAGAGTCCAGGGCCCAGCGCGGGCCCGGCGGGGCCCGCGCCCTGCCGGCGGGCGGCCGTCGCGTCCGAGCCAACCCCGCCCCGGTCCGGCGCGACTTGCCGGGTGCGGGCGGGAAGGAGCCGGAGTAACATCGGAGTGGCCATGCGGCGAGCGGTGGTCGCGTCGGCGATCTGCGGGGCGGGAGCCCTCTGGTTCCTGGCCCGAACTCCGGCGCTGGCG
>DAHUYV010000066.1 GCA_027306885.1 Candidatus Dormiibacterota bacterium | reverse complement strand
GCCGGCGGCGCCGGCCACGGGCCCTGCTCGGCGGAACGGACGCCGACGGAAAGCACGATACTGTTACAAGTGGCTGCGAAGGCCGTACCATGCCCCGATGATCGCCGCCGGTATGAACACCCACGCATCTGAGGGCCTGCGGTCATTGGCCTCCCTGCCCGGCCGACTGGCCGCCCGCTACCGCCAGACCGCCGAGGAGCGCCCCGACGAGGAGATCAACCTCCGGGTGCTCTCCTCGTTTCTGGCCACCTTCACCGGCGTTCGGCTGATCACCCACGGGATCCGTGGCCAGTGGCTGCCGCTGGGAAACATCAATCTCGGGGGCAAGAAGGGGCAACCCCTCCACATCCATCACTTGGTGTGGGGGATCCTGGCGCTCACCGGGTGCGGCTACCTGGGGCTGCTCCGCACCGGGGTCACCTGGAGGCGTCGACTGGCCCCGGTCTACGGGGCGGGAGTCGCCCTCACCTTCGACGAGTTCGCCCTCTGGCTGCGGCTGGAGGACGACTACTGGACGGCTGATGGCCGGGCCAGCGTGGACGCGGTGATCGCGCTCAGTGCCGTCTTTGGGCTGGCGGTCGCCTCGCCCCTCTTCTGGCAGCGGGCGTTGGACGAGTTGGTTCACACAGCCCCTTCCGGGCGTGTTGCAGCAATTTCGGGGAGAACCGGTTCGAGGGACGCCTGAGCGTCCCCAGACGGCCCAAGTAGAGGTATCAGCGGTGCCAGACGAGTTCCTGACCATCGACGAAGTAGCCCAGCGTATGGCCCTGCCCCCAGAGATGATCCGCCGCCGCATCGAGTCCGGCGACATTCCCGTGCACTGGGTAGAGGTGTACGGAAAGCTGGAGATGCGGGTCGCGGCCGAGGATGTGGGAGGCGCCTCCGTCGGTGCGCCGGAGGTGGCCCCTCAGGTCGCCGCAGAGCCCGAGTTCCAACCCACTGCGGGTGAGCCCGCCGCGGAGGGGTGGCAGGCTCAGGAGGAGGACTACTCCGAGCGGCTGTGGTCACCGGCCGAGGAAGCGCCGGAGCCCACCAACCCGTGGGAGGTGGAGGCGGCCGCCCCAGCCCCGGCCGAGGAGGCAGCCGGCGCCGAGGAAGTGCCGGTCTGGCGGCCCGATCCCACCACCTGGGAGGACGAGCCACTGGAGGTGGCCACCCAGGCGGCGATCGACGAGCCCGTTGCCGAGCTGGAGGCTGCTTCGCCCATGGCCGAGAGCCAGGGGCTGGCAACAGAGACAGCGCTGTTCGGGACGGAGGAGCCCAGCGACTACAGCGGCGAGGTGGCGGCGCCCGCCGAGGAAGAGCCGCCCTCTCCCTTCGCCCCCGGGTCGGCAGAGGAGTACGCGACGGCGGACGAGACGGGGTACCGACCCGCAGAGCCAGCACCGGCCTTCTCTCCGCCGCCCCGTAGAGCCTTCCCCGGAACCTACGAGACGCCGGCCACCGCGGTCGAGGAGTCTCCATTCTCCACAGCGCCCAGCGCGGACCTTGGGGAGGAGGAGGACTACGCCGCCGCGTACCAGCCCGCGGCCCAGCCGCCGAGCCCTGCCGAGGCTTCGCCCTTCTCCGCCTCCCCGGAGCCAGGGCCGTTCGGCACCACCGAAACCTACGGCCAGGACGAGTACCTGGAGGAGGCGGCCCCGGCCCTCGAGCCGACGGTGGAGGAGGTGGCCGCACCCTCCTCTCTGGTCGCTTCCCCCGCCGGCGGGTCGATGGCCGTGGGGTCGATCGACGCCAGGGAGCTGGTGGCGGGGTTGTTCGAGCGCTGGGAGCGAGCCCTCGAGCAGCGGATCCAGGCCGAACAGCGGCTCCGGTTCGAGGCGGAGCTGGAGCAGAGGATGCGCCAGGTCCGGGACCTCCGCCAGGAGCTCGACCAGACGCGCAAGGCTCAGGCGGCGCAGTTGGCGGACCGAGAGCGCGAGGTGATGGAGCTGCGCGACCGGGTCCGGGACCTGGAGCAGACCCCCAAACGGCGCGGCCTCTTCGGTCGCTGACCGGCTCCGGCCGCCTCCCAGCGACTCTCGGGCGCTCATATTGGGTCCGATGGGCGGCACTCGTGACGCGGTCGAGGAGGTCAGGTCCCGGCTGAACCTGGTCGACGTGGTCGGTGGCTACGTGCGCCTGCAGCGCGCGGGCCGCGAGTCCCGCGGGCTCTGTCCGTTCCACACTGAGCGCAGCCCCTCCTTCTACGTCAGCGCGGAGAAGCAGCTCTGGAACTGCCATGGCTGCCATCTCGGCGGCGACATCTTCAAGTTCCTGGAGCTGATCGAGCACACCGACTTCCGTGGGGCCGTGGAGGAGGCCGCCCGCCGCGCCGGGGTGGAGCTGGACCGGGACTCCGAGCTCAACTCCGCGGAACGCCGCCAGCGCCGGCTCCGGGACGCCGTGCTGCGTCTCAATCAATTGGCGGCGGACTTCCACCACGAGGTCCTGCTCCACCACCGAGCAGGAGAGCCGGGCCGTCGCCTGCTCGCCTCCCGCGGCATCACCGATGATGACATCGATCGCTTCCACCTGGGCTACGCCCCGCAGGGCAGCCGCGGTGACAACCTCACCCGCTACCTGCTGCGTCACGGGGCCAGCGAGGAGGACATCGTGGCCGCCGGCTTGGGGCGCCGCGACCGTGGTCGGGTGGTTGACTTCCTCCACCACCGGCTGGTCATCCCCATCCGGGACGACCGGGGCCGCTGGGTCGGCTTCGGCGGGCGCAGCATGGGCGACGATCAGCCCAAGTACCTCAACACCCGGGCAACCACGGTGTTCGACAAGTCCCGGCTGCTGTTCGGACTGCACCTCGCCCGCGAGGCGATCGCCCGGGAGCGCCGGGCGGTGCTGATGGAGGGGTACTTCGACGTGATCGGCGCCCACCGCGCCGGGGTCCCCACCGCGGTGTCCACCTCGGGCACCGCGCTCACCGAGTTCCAGGTCAGGCTGCTCCGCCGCGTGGCCGACGAGGTGGTCCTGTGCTTCGACGGTGACGTCGCCGGACAGCGGGCCGGGAGGTCGGCGGTGGGGCTGCTGGCCGCGGCTGGCGTCAACTGTCGGATGGCTCAGCTTCCGATGGGGAAGGACCCAGATGACCTGAGCCGATCCGACCCCGAAGGGCTGCGTCGCCTACTCGCCGAGGCCCCGCCGGCCTACGAGGTCCTGGTCGATGCCGCCCTTGGCGACACCTCCACCAGGTCGGGTGCTGAGCACCAGGAGCAGGTCCTGCGCCGGGTGCTACCGATCCTCGCCGCGATCCCGGAGGCCAGCATCAGGGAGCTGTACGCGGAGCGGGTGGGCCGGCGCCTGGGCCGGGACCCCGGACGGATCCTCGCCGACGTGGAGCATCGGCCCGAGCCCCCGCGCCCGCCAGGTTTGGCGCCCGCGGCCCCGGGGAACAGTGCAATGGGAGCGTCTACCCATCTGCTGGCCCTGCTCTCCGCCAGGTCCAGCCTAGTGCCGGAGGTCAGAGATAGGTTTCGGATCACGGGAGCGGATTTTCCCGACGCAGTGGACCGTGACGTCTACCGCCTGCTTTGCGATGGAGAGCTCAGCCTCCCCGAGGGGGCGCTTCCCGCTAACCTTGAGGCTCGGCGCGCCGAGTTGGCCGCCGTCGACCTGCCGGAGCTCGAGGGTGCGACCGAGGGCGGCCAGCTGCAAAGGGTCGTGGAGGACTGCGTCCGGAGCCTCCGGCTGGAGGCGGCGGAGCAAGTGAGGACCGCGTTGCGGCGCAGGTTGGCCGGGCCCGGCCATCACCGGGAGGGCGACACCCCGGCGCTGGTCCAGGAGTTGGAAGCGTTGAACCGGAAGATCGAGGTGCTGCGGAGCGGCGCCGGCTTGGAGGCTTGAGTTGGCACGGGCGATGAGGGTGGCGACTCCGGTGGCCGCGCCCCGGACCGAGGACTTGGTGCGAGCGGCGGAGCAGCTGATCCTCAAGGGCAAGGAGCAGGCGTACCTCACCCCCAATGAAATCCTCGAGCCGTTCCCCGAGCTGGACGCCGATCCCGACCAGCTGGAGCGGCTCTTCGCTCTCTTCCGGGACATGGGGATCGCCGTCACCGATGGCGACAAGGAGTTCGAGGCCGAAGAGATCGAGGACGAGATGCTGGCCGCGGACACCGACGCCGTCTCCCTCGATGACCCGGTTCGCATGTATCTCAAGGAGATCGGCCGGGTGGCCCTGCTCAAGGCCGAGGATGAGGTCTACCTCGCCAAGCTGATCGAGCAGGGCGACGAGGACGCCAAGCACCGGCTGACCGAGGCCAACCTTCGTCTGGTGGTGTCGATCGCCAAGAAGTACATCGGCCGAGGAATGTCCTTCCTGGACCTGATCCAGGAAGGCAACATGGGTCTGATCCGGGCCGTGGAGAAGTTCGACTACCAGAAGGGCTTCAAGTTCTCCACCTACGCCACCTGGTGGATCCGTCAGGCGATCACCCGCGCCATCGCCGACCAGGCCCGCACCATCCGCATCCCGGTGCACATGGTGGAGACCATCAACAAGCTGGTGCGGATCTCCCGGCGGCTGCTCCAGGAGCTGGGGCGCGAGCCGGCCGACCCCGAGATCGGAGAGGAGATGGGGATCACCCCGGACCGGGTCCGCGAGATCATCAAGGTGGCCCAGGATCCGGTGTCACTGGAGACCCCGATCGGCGAGGAGGAGGATTCGCACCTCGGCGACTTCGTCCCCGACAGCGAGGCGGTGGCCCCGGCGGATGCCGCCTCCCTCACCATGCTCCACACCGAGGTCGAGGACATCCTCGATACCCTCACACCGCGAGAGCGGCGTGTGCTCCAGCTGCGCTTCGGCCTGATCGATGGACACCAGCGGACGCTTGAGGAGGTCGGCAAGCGCTTCGGGGTGACGCGCGAGAGGATCCGGCAGATCGAGGCCAAGGCTCTGCGCAAGCTGCGGCACCCCTCGCGCAGCGTCAAGCTCAAGGACTACCTGGAGTAGCGAGCGGGTTGGCTGGCTCCGACCGGGCCGACCCGCAGATCGGCGCGGTCGGGATCGCCACCCTGACCAGCCGGAGATCGGTCTCCGCGACCGTGGAGCGCCTGATGGCAATCCTGGCTGAGAGAGGGCTCAAGACCTTTGTGGTCATCGACCACAGCGGAGCCGCCCGCGAGGCGGGAATTGCCATGCCCGACACCAAGGTGGTGGTGTTCGGATCCCCCGTAGCGGGGTCTCCCCTGATGCTGGCCGCCCCCAGCCTCGCCCTGGACCTCCCGCTGCGGATTCTCGTCGCGGCGGGCGATGACGGGGTCACCCGGGTGAGCTACACCGACGGCGACTACCTGGCGAGCCGCCACCGGCTGGACGGCAGCCTGGCCGGCCCCCTTCGCGCCTTGGCCGGCGTGGTGGAGGCCCTGGTCGCCGACTGAGCCGGCACCGACCCGGGCCGGTCCCAGACGAGCGGTCGCGCCCGCCGGGGGGACAGGATGGGCCCGGACGACCAACTCCCGAGGAGCTGGGGTGGGAGACCTTCGGGCCAGCGTTCCGACTCGCCTAGACTGTACTGGCGATCCGGAGTAGCTCAACGGTAGAGCAGGCGGCTGTTAACCGCAAGGTTCACGGTTCGAATCCGTGCTCCGGAGCCACGCTCGACCCCAGGCGCTGGGACCGCTCGATCCTCTGGGGATCCCAACTTCCCTCCAGGCGCCAAGGCTGCGGGACGATGTCCCAGAAGCGGGTGCTCCGTGGCGGCAGGAGGTCCCGACAACGAGACCGGGGTCGCCTAGGAGAGTTCGGTCTCCACCGCCCGACGAGCGCTGCCCGCCGCGCCCAGACGCACCTCGAGGCCCATCTTGCCCAGCATGTGGACCATCGGCTCCCCCATGTGATGCGCCACCACCCTTTGAACTCCGTGGTCCAGAAGGAACCGGGCCACCCGCGCGTGGTGACCGCCCTCGCCTGAGAGGTCGTGCAGCTCTCCCCAACCGACCTGGTGCTCCTCCCACTTGGAGATGCGACCCCCCTCCACCACCGCGATGGCAAGCCGCTCGGCCCGTCCCCACCTCGGGTCGACTTCACCCTCCGCCGTCACCGGCACACACACGACCATGGCCAGACCTCCGCTCCTGCTTCCGTCGCCGCGCGAGGGTCGCCTCCCGCCCTCTCGCGCGCCCTTCTTGCCCCGGGATCACGATACGCCGGCCGGGTGGGGCAGCTGGCCGGAAGTGAGGGCACGTGCAGGCTCGGCCGGCTACCGCTCCACCAGCTCCTTCAGACGCCGCAGGTACGCGTCAGGACTCTGCAGGAACTCACGCCAAGAAGTCACAAGCTCCAGCTTCTCCCAGACGGTGCCCCTGATTCCCCACTCGCCCAGCTCCATGAGCTGAGCCCCAGGGAGCGCGGCAAGCAGCGGCGAATGGGTCGCCACCACCAACTGAGAACCCAACTCGATGAGCCGATGGAGGAGGGCCACCAGGGCCAGGCAGGACGTGAATGAGAGCGGGGCGTCGGGCTCGTCAAGGAGGTAGAAGCCGCGATCGCCGAGCCGGTCGCGGATGATCTCGAGGAAACCCTCACCGTGACTCAGTTCATGGAATCTGGGCTCCGCCCGCTGGCCGGGATGCTCCTCAAGGTAGGTGTAGAGACCGTGCATGGTGTCGGCTCGAAGGAAATATGCCCACCGCGGGACCGGCCCACGTTCCAGCACCAGACGGGCACCGATTCCCGGTTCGGTCACCCGGGTCCTGGGGACCGAGCCTCGGGAGCCGCCCTGGGGATTGAGGCCGTAGGCCTCCGCCAGCATCTCCAGAAGGGTGGACTTGCCCGACCCGTTCTCCCCGACCAGGATGGTGGCGCCGCCCGCCAGGTCAAGCCCCTTGTCGACTGCCGCCGCCACCGCCGGCACGGAGCCCGGCCAGGTCGAGGCGTCC
>DAHUYV010000058.1 GCA_027306885.1 Candidatus Dormiibacterota bacterium | reverse complement strand
AACTGTTCGAGCGCTTCCGGCGTGGGCTGGGAGCAAAGGGTCAGGGAAGCGGTCTCGGTCTCGCGATCGTGCGAGCGGTGGCTGAGGCTCACGGGGGCAGGGCGGAGCTGCAGAGCCGGCCCGGCGAAGGAACCACGGTCCAAGTCGTCTTGCCGGCGACCTCGATCCAGGAGCCCGACCCGGACCGAGTCGACCCCTGAGACCGGGAGAGGGTCGGGCCCCCATGGACTGGGCTCCAACCGCCCGACTCAGAGCCGCGGTACAAAGGTCCGTGTGGACCCCGGCCGCTCCCTGCTGCACGGGGAGTCTGCACTGGAGCCGGAGCGGCTCCAGAGTTGGCCGCGGGATCCGGGTGCGAGCCCTGGCAGCTCTCCGGTACCTTGTGACAGAGGTCAGATGGCCGGCTCAGGGGGGGCAGGATCGATGTGTGGCGACATGCCCGGCGATCGGCGATGACCGGCCCCTCCGGTGGGGGAGCCGCTCCCCTGGGAAGAGATCTGGACCCCGACCCCTTCCCCCTCCTGGCGAGCTGGATCGACGACGCGGCCAAGACCGGTCCCCTGGCGTTGGCGACAGCCCTGGCGACCTCCACTTCGGACGGCCAGCCCTCGGTGCGGATGGTCCTGCTGAAGGGGGCGGGTCCCGAGGGCCTGGTCTTCTACTCGGACAGCAGCAGCCGCAAGGGGTCCGAGCTCTCCGCCAACCCTCGGGCGGCGCTGTGCCTGCACTGGCCGGCGCTGGGCCGCCAGCTGCGGGTGGAGGGGACGGTCTTGGAGCTCGACCCCGCCGCCTCCGATCGCTACTTCGCTTCGCGACCTCGGGGCAGCCAACTGGCCGCGGTGGTCTCCCACCAGAGCCAAACCGTGGCCCGGCGGTCCGTGCTGGAGCGGGGGATGGAGGAACTGGCCGCCCGGTTGGAGGCGGCCCCGGTGCCCCGCCCCGAGCGGTGGCTGGGATACCGGGTGGTGCCCTCGGTGATTGAGTTCTGGTGCCAGCGTGACAACCGTCTCCACGACCGCTGGCAGTACCGCCGGGGTCAGAACGGGTGGAGCCGGCAGCGACTCCAGCCCTGAGCCTCAAGCCCGCCCCGGCCCTGGCCTCCCGACCGTCCACGCGGAGGTTCCCAGGAGAGCACCAGGTGCCTCCCACTGTTCCTTCAGGAACCTCCACTTCAATAGGGGAGGGTGACGATCGGTCGCCTCAGATCCGCGGATTGGATCTATGAAAGCAGGAGGTGCTCAGATGCGACCTCGGATGCGAGCGCTTGGTCTGGCGGCGGTTGCGGCGGCGGGCCTGATTGGATGGGGCATCGGCGCGCTGGCGGGTGGCGGCGCCGCCAGCGCTGCCAGCCTCACCAGCTCGTCGACGTCCAGCCCGACGGCGGCCCCTCCGGCCTCGAGCGGGGCGGCGGCCCACGCCGCCCAAGGACCCTGCCGGACGGGAGCGCCGGCTACCAGCTGACGCCCTCATGCCGGCCCCGGCGTGGGGCCGGCATGCCGGGGCGGGGGCCTCAGCGGCCGGCGGCGCCCTTCGGATCCGGGGGCAGGGCGGGGTCGGCTCGCCAGAGCCGGGACGGCCACCAATTGACCCGCCCCAGCAGCACCACGATCGCCGGCACCACGAGAGGTCGGATCACAAAGGTGTCCATGAACACCCCGGCGGCGATGCCGAAGCCGACCTGCTCCACCTGGGAGCCGCCGGAGGACCCAGCGCCGGCCAGGGCCAGGACGGCGAAGGTTCCTCCCAGGACCAGCCCGGCGGTGCTTACGGTGGTGCCGGTCATGGCGACGGCGGTGCGCACGGCCTCGCGCAGCGGGAGGGTGTGAACCTCCTCCCGGATGCGGGTCATCATCAGGATGTTGTAGTCGGACCCCAGCGCCATGAGGAAGACGAACATCAGGAAGGGCAGGATGAAGTTCACCCCATCCTGTCCCGCCAGGTGCACGAAGATGACCGAGACCAGCCCCAGGGCGGCCAGGTACGAGAGGACCACGCTCACCACCAGGTAGACGGGCGCAACCAGGCTGCGCATCACCACGGCGAGGAGCAGGGCGATGAGCACCGCCACCACGGGGATGATGTGCTCCAGGTCGGTGGCGGAGATGTTCTGCACGTCGTAGGCGAAGGGCAGGATGCCAAAGAGACCGGTCTGCTGGGCCCCCAGCTGGCGGCCCACGCCCGCCACCGCATCCCGGGTGGCCGGGATGGCGGCCAGGGCCTTCGGGGAGGAGTCGTTGTTGTTCAGCAGCAGCGTTGCGAATTGGACAGTCCGCCCGTCGGAGCTGACGAACTGAGCCAGCTGCCGATACCGGTTGTAGACGGCGGGCGGCACCGACAGCTGGGCGGGCTCGGTCGCCGGCAGCCCGTCGGGTGCACCCAGGGTCTGATGCAGCTGGGAGACCTCGGCGGGCGTGAGCCCGGTGGCCCCTAGGCCGCCAATCACCGACCGGAAGCGGTGAGTGGCGGAGAGCTGCGCCTGCGCCCTCTCCAGCAGCTGAGGATCCGCCCATACCGAGGCCGGCAGGCGGAGCAGCACTGCCGTCGCTTGCACATTGGAGGCTGGGAAGTCGCTGGCGAGGACCGCGGCGCCGGCTGCCGAGTCCGTGCCATTCGGGGCCTGGGTGTTGGCGAATCCGGCGGTCGTGCTGGTGAGGGTCCCCACTGCGAGCCCGCCGAAAGCCACGACGGCCACCACCACCAGGGTCAGGGGCCGGCCCACCACGACGCCGCCGAGCCGGGCATAGATCCCCCTCGCCGGGTCGCCACCGCCTCGGGTGCGGGTGGGCCAGAACACCGCTCGGCCGAAGATCGCCAGCAGGGCGGGCAGCAGGGTGAGCCCGGCCAGAAGCATCAGCGCGATCCCGATGGCCAGAGCCGGGCCGAGGCTCTGATAGATGCCGAACTGGGCCAAGATCAGGCTGAGCAGGGCGGCGATGACGGTGAGAGCCGAGAAGGTGATCGACTCGCCCACCGTGCCGACCGCCCGCACCACCGCCTCAGCTGGTTCCAGGCCGCGGCGCAACTCCTCTCGCACCCGGAAGACCAGGAAGAGTCCGTAGTCGGTCCCGGCGCCCAGGACCAGAACGATGAGGATCACCTGGGTGATCACCGAAACCTGGACGCCCAGATGGGTGGCCTCGGCGACCACCGGACCGGACAGCGCCAGGACCAGGGCCGCCGGGAGCAGCGTCACCAGGGGGGCGAGCAGCGCTCGGAAGGCCACCAGCAGAAGGGCGATGATGAAGACGAAAGAGAAGAGCTGGGTCAGATTGCGTGACTGCTTGGAGGACTGCTGGCTGTCGACGACCGTGGGAAGGTCGCCGGTCAGGTGGAACGTGAGGCCGGGAACCTCAGCCGCGGCGAAGCTCGCTCGGATGTCGGCCACCAGCTTTGGTCCGTAGCCGCCGCCGAACGCGGGCACCGACGCCTGGATCAGCGCCTGCCGCGCCAGACCGTTGGGGGATGTCCCGAGATCCCTCAGCTCCACCACCCTGGGCATCCGGGCGACCTCTGCCTCGAACTGGGTCACGGCTGCCTGCTGCGCCGGGGTCAGGGGGCCGTCGGAGCTGACCGCCACCAGGGTCATCGAGGCCAGCTTGGAGCTTTGGAAGGGGGAGGCCAGAGCGGCCGCGCGCATGCTCGGCGCGGAGCTCGGCAGGAAGGCGGAATTCGAGTCCTTGCTGACCGAGGCCAGCGAGGGGAAGGCGTGCACGCAGACCACGGTCAGCGCCAACCAGCCGATGACGACCACGAAGCGGTAGCGCACCACCAGCTTGCCCAGCGCCGTGAAGAAGGTCCTCAGGCCGGTGCCTCGCCGCCCTCGGCCCGGGCCAGCACCCGGTCCAACAGCGCGTCCAGCGCGGCCAGGTCCCGATCCTCGAGGCTCGCCACCAGTGAGGCGGCGGCGGACCCGACGGCCCTTCCCACCCGCTCGAGCACCGCCCCAGCGACCGGCGTCAGGGTCACCAGGATCGCCCGGCGGTCGGCTTGACCGTGGTGGCGCTCGACCAGCCCTCGCTCCGAGAGCCGGTCGACCAACTCGGTGGCGCTGCTGGCAGTGACCCCGAGCCGCCTCGCCAGGCCGCCCATCGACAGTGGCTCCTGGCCGCCGAGGGCCAGAAGCGCCATCCGCTGCTGCCGGGGCAGGGGCTCGATCTGGGCCTCAAGAGGATCGAGGCTGGCCTGGATCCGACCTCGCATGCGCACTCCCAACTCCCAGATGTGGTCGGCGAACTCGGCAACCAGGGACTCGCGACTGGGCGGCGTTGGCTCGTGCCGGGGCAGCTCACGGGACACTGCGGTTGGATTATACGGAAACCGTAGCTCTTGCCAGGTGCCGTCCCGCCTTCGGCCTCCTATACTCGTCGTGGGAGCAGCGCTCCCAGCTAGGGGTGCGCCGACAGGGCGCTGAGAGGCCAGTTGCCAACCCTGAACACCGGATCTGGTTAGTACCAGCGTCGGGAAGGCTTGCCCTGTCGGTCCCCTCCACGCGGCGTGGGAGGTGAGATCACGGACCTCGGGACAGGGGCGGAGCCAGCGGCGGCCGGCGGGCGCGGGGACCCGGCCCTGGCCGGAGACGACGAGTTCCTCCGTGTCGAGCTGAGGGGACTTGAGCCGGTGCCGGCGCATCTGCGTCACGGACGGCCGAGAGAGCTTGCCTTCATCTGGGCTGGCGCTCTGTCGGACTTCTTCTCGCTCTTCGCGGGGGCCCTTCTGGTCTCGGCGGCGGGACTGGGCTTCTGGGACTCCGCCCTGGTGCTGACCGCGGGGGCGGTGGCGGGGGGAGCGTTGGTCGGGATGCTCTCCGTCACCGGTGTCCGCAGCGGCGCCCCGCAGATCGTCCAATCCAGGATGGTGTTCGGGCGGCGGGGCGCCACCGTCGGGGGTCTCCTCACCATGACCATCGCGGTTGGGTGGTTCGCCTACGACTGTGCCGTGGCGGTCACCACCACCAAGGCCCTGCCGATCATGAGCCGGACACCCGCGGAAGTGGCGGGCCTGCTGCTCTTGGGGATCGTCGCGGTGTCGCTTCTGGTGGCGGTCTACGGGCACCGGACGATCTCGGTTTTCCAGCACGTGCAGGCGCCCGCGTTCCTTCTGGTCTGCGCTGTGCTGGCGGCTTTCACCTTCCCCCACTGGGATCTGGCCCTGCAGAGCCGGCTTGCCCTCGGCCCCCACCTGGCCGCCATGGCGCTGGGATTCACGCTCACCTTCGCCCTGGTGGTCTCCTGGGCCACCTACGCCGGGGACTACTCCCGCTACCTGCCGGTCGACTCCTCCGCCCCTCGGGTCGCGCTGGCGGCCGGCGGCGGTACCGCGGTCAGCCTGGTGGCCTGCGGCCTGCTCGGCGCCGCGATTCAGACCGCCGCGCCCCAGCGGTTCCTGCCCAACCTGATCGTCGGGTCGGTGCCGGTGGCTTTCGCCTACTGCTTCGCGGCCTTCATCATCGTGGCGGAGCTGAGCTCCAACTATCTCGACGTGTACTCCGCGGCGCTCTGCGCTCTAGCGGTCGGGATTCGGGTGCGCCGCTGGGTCGCAGCCATGGCGGTGGGGGTGGCGGGGGGGCTGATCGCCGCCCTGGTGCTCTTCGCCGGCAGCGGGTTTCAGGCGAACTACGTGAACTTCCTCACCCTCACCTACGTTTGGTTCCCCGCCTGGGCCATGGTGGTGATCCTGGACGGCTTCCTCGGCGCTCGGGAGGTGCGTCCTGGCGAGCTGGTCCGTCCCCGCGGCTACTGGTTCCGGGGCGGCGTCAGATGGCCCACCGTGAGCGCCTTCCTCATCGGTACCCTGGCCACCATCCTCTTCTACAACGAGCCTCCCCCGCCCGGCGAGTGGGGGTTTGTTTCCCCGCTGGCGGCCCACCTCTTTGGGGGCTTGCCTGCCGACGTGAGTGGGCTGGTCGGGGTGACGGCGACCACCATCGCGTACCTCCTGCTCCGACACCGTGAGAGCTCCTCCGAACGGGCCCACCTCGGTGCGATAGGGGCCCGGAGGTGACCGCCGTCCGCGCTCAGGCAATAGCCGCCACCATCGCTGGGAGCGACAGTGGCGGGGGCGCGGGGATCCAGGCGGACCTCAAGAGCTTCGCGGCGGCGGGAGTGCATGGGGTCAGCGTCCTGGTGGCCCTGACTGCCCAGAACACCCTTGGCGTCACGGCGGTCCACCCGGTTCCTCGGGCCTTCGTGCGCGCCCAGTTCGAGGCCCTGGACCAAGACCTCGGCCCCGCGGCGGTCAAGACCGGCATGCTGCTCTCCGCCGAGCTCATAGAGCTTGTGGCTGAGCTCCTGGCGGCAGCCGACTGGGGTCCCCTGGTCGTCGATCCGGTGATGGTCGCCAAGAGCGGGGACCGGCTCCTCAGGCGATCAGGGGTCGAGGCGCTCCGCCGGCGCCTGCTGCCGCTGGCCGAGGTGGTGACCCCGAACTGGCCGGAGGCTGCGGAGCTCTCGGGGCTGCCGGTCCTCAGCGAAGCCGACGCTGCCCGAGCAGGGCGCCTTTTGCTGGAGCTGGGGCCGCGGTGGGTGGTGGTGAAGGGGGGCCACGCGCCGGGGGAGCCGACCGACCTGCTGGTGGGGTCCGACGGCATCACAGCACTGCGGGGGCATCGGGTGGCGAGCCGGCACACCCACGGCACCGGCTGCACCTTCTCGGCCGCCATCACGGCGCAGCTGGCGCTCGGCCGCTCCGTCCCGGAGGCGGTGGCGGCCGCCAAGCGGTATGTCCAGGCGGCCATCGAATCGGCCCCGGGGCTGGGAGCGGGCCATGGCCCGCTCCAGCACCTGCCCTCGGGGTGGCCGCCCGGTCCGAGGGCACCCGACGACTGAACCGCAGGTCCGACTTGGGGCCGGGAGTCTGAACTGGGTTCGCCGTACACTCGGCGCACAGGCACTAGGAGTTGGAGGTTCTGCCATGAGACTCTTGGGCAGGCGGCGTCGGGGGCAGCGACTGGGGGTCACCGCCGCGGATGCCGCGAGCGCGGTCGCTGAGGTGATCGGATCCGGGGTCCGCTCGGCGGGCGAGGTTGTGAGCCCGGCGCTGGTGGCGGCGGGACATCAGGTCCCGGAGATCGCGGAGCGGCTGGTGACCACCGTCCAGCCGGTGACCGAGGCCGCGGAGCGTCGGGCGCACGAAGCGGTTGGTGTGGCCAAGGAGCGCACCGCGGACCTGGCGGAGAAGGTCGTCCAGGCCGCCTACGAGGCCAGCCGCTCGCTGCCTCCGGAGAGCCGGCGGAGGGTGGAGCGCACCCTGGCCAAGACCGGGATCAAGCCGCCGAAGCCGCCGCGGCGGGGAATCAGCAAGCGCTGGCTGGCAGCTGGGCTACTGGCCTCGGCCGGGGTGGCGTTCCTCTTCTCCGGGACGGTCCAGGACAAGGTCTACGACCTGGTCGACCGCCTGCGGGGTGAGGACCTGGACGCGCCGCTCGGCGGCTACGCACCGGGCAGCCTGACCGATGACGGGAGCCGCCCCGCCGGCGCCGGAGCCCCGGGACCCGAGGCGTCCTGACCAGACTCGACCGTCGCTGACAGGTGGCCGCGGGCTCGCTGGCGGGCGGCTGGAGACGCTCACCCGTCCGGTCCACGGGCCAGGGGGACGTGCGGCTCGAGCTCGTCCTGATCCTGGCCGGCGCCGCGGCGGTGATGCTGGTGCCGCGGATTTTCGGCGATCCCCAGGGGGTGGACCCTGACGGCTGGCGCCTCACCGGGTACTTCCTTCTCGTCTTCGCCGCGACCCTGACGGTGCGGGGGCTGCGTCCCCTGGCGCCCCTGGCCTTCGCTTTCCTCACCCTGAGCTTGCCGTTCTCGCTCTGGCTGTGGCTGCTGGGGTACGCCGGCCCGGCTCCCGGCGTGATCGGTCCCGCAGACTCGGTGGCGCGCAACGCCTTCGCCGGGGTGGCCCAACTCGTCGTGGCGCTGGCCATGGCGCTCGCCTTCTGGTTCATGGCCTCCCGGCCGCCGCTGCGGCTCTGGGGACGCCCCGGGGCCCTGGCGCTGGCGATGACCGTCGCTGGGACTCTCCTCTTCCTTGGCATCGCGTTCGGCCTTCCCGCCAACCTCCTGGGCCGTCAGGGCGTTCCGCTTCTCGCCCTCTCGGGATCCGCCGGGGCCGCCCTGGGGGTGGCCAACGCCGCCAGCGCCGTGGCGCAGGAGGTGCAGTTCCGGGCTGTCCTTCTGGGGGCGCTCCAGCGTCACTTCAGCCCTCTCACCTCGGTCGCCATTCAAGGGGTGGTGTTCGGGCTTGGACACCTCGCCATCCAGTACGAGGGCCCGGCCGCCAGTTTCATCCCGATCGTGATCGGCCTGGGGTGCCTTTGGGGCTGGACCACGGTGCGCAGTCGCAGCCTCCTGCCGGCGGCCGTGATGCATGTGGCCGCCGACTTCTTTGTCCTGGCGGCGGTGGTGAGCGGCCTGTACGGTGGCTGACCGCCGGCGGCTTGCGGCTGGGGTGCTGGGGATCCTCGGCGGGGTCCTCCTGGCCCCGGCGGTGTCCGCCGCCAGTTGGTGGACCCCGGTGCGCGCCGCTCCCGCCGGCCTGACCCAGGTGGCCTCCAACTCCACCTCGCCCACCCTGGCGATCGTGAACGGCTCCGCCGGTTGGCTCTGGGTCGGCACCGGCCGGTACCGCTCAGCCGGGGTCTCAAGGGCGACCGCGGTCGCCGCCTCCGGCTCCAGCGGCCTTGTCCTGCGCACCGACGGACAGCTGATGAAGGTGCAGCTGGGGGCCCGGCCGGAGTTCCTCCAGACCCTGCCCGGTCGGGCGGTGGGGCTGGTGATCGGAGCCGGCTCGGTGGCGGTGGTGGCAACCAGCCGAGGCCTCTTCGAAGGGAGCCTGAACGGCGGACTCCGCCCGGTGGCGCTGGACGGAGGGCCTCCTCTGGCGCTCGCCGGGGCCGTCGCGCCGCGCCGGGCGCTCGCGGTCGCCTCCGCGAGCGGAATCTACTTTCTCCAGCCTGGTGCAAGGCCGACCTTCAGCCGGGGCTCGCCGCGGCTCGGCAGCGGCGCCTTCCTCGCCGAGCTGGCGGATGGGGTGGTCCTGGCGGCCTCGGGCTCGGGCCTGGTCTGGGGCCTGTACCGGGACGGTTGGCAGCCCGCCTTCCAGCTGCTCCCGGAAGGGGGGCTGGGCGGAGTGCCGCGGATCACGGCTCTGGCGGCCGTCAGCGGCTCGGCCGCCTACCTGGCGACCGCTGGCTTTGGCACGCTGCTGACCCCTGACGGCGGCTACAGCTGGTACCGCGCGGCGCCAGCCGGCTCAGCTGCGGTCTTGGCCCTCGCCACCTCCGGCCCGGTGCTGGCGCAGCGGCCCTCAGGGAACGTAGTGGCAGTGACCACGGCCGGCCTCTACCTCCACCGGCTGGCGGCGCTTCCGGCGCCCCCGGTCTACGCCGGTCGCCGGGGGCTCGGTGAGTTGGCCGGTACCGCGGTGGTCACTGTCCTGGCGGCCGCGCTGGTGGTGGCGCTGGTGTTTGCCTGGCGGCGCCACCGGGGCCGCGGGGTGTTCGTATGATCTGCGGGACGGGGACACCCCGGGCCCGGCGGGTCGAGGGAGGACGGCCGTGAAGGCGGTGGTGATGGCCGGTGGGGAGGGCAGTCGGCTGCGCCCCCTCACCAGCCGACGTCCCAAGCCCCTGGTCCCGGTGGTGGGTCGCCCCTGCCTGGAGCACGTCCTCCGCCTTCTGCGGCGCCACGGAATCTCCGACGTCGTGATCACGCTGCAGTACCTGGGGGCGAGCATCCGCGACTACTTCGGTGATGGCGCAGAGCTGGGGATGCATCTGGAGTACGCCGTGGAGGACCGTCCCCTGGGGACGGCGGGCAGCGTCAAGAACGCGGCCTCGATGCTGGAGGGGACCTTCCTGGTCATCAGTGGGGACGCCCTGACCGACATCGACCTCACCCAGGCGCTGGCTTTCCACAAGGAGCGCCGCTCGAGGGCGACCCTGGTTCTCTCCAAGGTGGCCAATCCGTTGGAATACGGGGTGGTGGTCACCTCCGCCCAGGGTCGGATCGAGCGCTTCCTGGAGAAGCCCTCCTGGGGCGAGGTGTTCAGCGACCAGGTCAACACCGGGATCTACGTGATCGAGCCGGAGGTGCTCGACTACATTCCCCCGGACCGGCCCTGCGACTGGTCGCAGGATGTCTTCCCGGAGATGCTGCGCCGCCAGGACTCGCTGTGGGCCGTGGTGGGCCGCGGCTACTGGTGCGACATAGGCAGCGTCCAGAGCTACCTCCAGGCGAACTGGGACGCGCTCGAGGGCCGGGTCGTCTGCGAGATCGCCGGACGCCAGGTGGGGGAGGCCCAGTGGATCAGCGAGGATGCCGAGGTGGCGGCGTCGGCGCAGATTGAGGGCCCGGCCTTCATCGGCCGCGACGCCGTCGTCGGAGAGGGAGCGTTCCTCAACGGGCCGGTGGTGCTGGACCGCTTCTCCGTCGTCGACGTGGGGGCCAAGGTGAGCAACAGCGTGGTCTGGCCCCAGGTGTATTTGGGGGAGCGCTGCCGGCTGCGCCAGGCGGTGGTCTGTTCCGGAGCCACCATCAAACCCGAGGTTCTGCTCGACGACGGCAGCGTGGTGGGCGACGAGTGCACCATCGGCGCCGGTTCGGTCGTGGAGCAGGGGGTGCGGATCTGGCCGGGCAAGGAGATCGAGCCCGGTTCGATGGTCCACGAGTCGGTGATCTGGGCGGGGGCGTGGCGGTCGGCGCTGTTCAGCTCGGCGGGAATCACCGGCTTGATCAACGTCCAGCTCACACCCGAATGGTGCGCTCGGTTGGGCGCCGCCTGGGCGGCCACCCAGCCCCGGGGGGCGGCGCTCGCCATCTGTCGCGACCGAAGTCCTGGGTCGCGGATGATCAAGCGGGCGATGATCTCGGGGATGCTGTCGGCCGGGGCGGTGGTTGTCGATCTCAGTGAGCTCCCGGTCCCGGTCACCTGCCACTTCACCCGGGAGTCCAACGCCGCCGGCTCAGTGCACATCGTCGCCTCTCCCTTGGACAGTCGGTCGGCGGACATCGAGGTGCTGGACGAGCGGGGACTGGCCCTGGACCGTCGCCAGGAGCGCAAGCTGGAGAACACCTTCTTCCGGGAGGACTTCCGGAGGGTGGTGCCCAGGGAGATCGTCGAGATCACCTATCCGGAGGGGGTGCAGTCGGCCTACGAGCACCACGTCCTCTCCCAGCTGGACATGGAGCAGGTTCGGGCGGCCCATCCGCGGGTGCTGGTCGACTTCGCCTTTGGATCGGCGTCAATGGTGCTGCCCCGATTACTCCACCAGGCGGGAGTTCAGACCGTCTCCGTCCGGTCCGGGTTCGAGGAGGAGGCGCTTGCCTCCCCGGTGCCGCGGGACCAGGACGAGGAGCTGCGCCAGGCTGCCAGCATCAC
The DNA here is from genome assembly GCA_027306885.1 of Candidatus Dormiibacterota bacterium. GTDB lineage: Bacteria > Chloroflexota > Dormibacteria > Aeolococcales > Bog-877 > JAJYXT01. Next base: position 6,447 of record DAHUYV010000058.1, on the reverse strand, counting down.
GAGGACCGTGGCCGCCGCCGTCGGCTTCCGGATCGACGCTCCAGGTCAGCGGGTCTCGCTGGTGGACGACGAGGGCCAGGCCCTGGACCATCAGGAGGCGCTCTGCCTCTTGGCGCTGCTCGCACTCCGCTCCGCCCCATCGGGAGTGGTGGTTGCCCCGGTCTCGGCCAGCTGGCGATTGGAGCAGGTGGTGGAATCTCAGAGTGGCCGGCTGGTGCGCACCCGAGCCGACATCGCGTCGGTGGTCCGCGCTGCCGACCGCCACCACGCGGTCCTCGGTGCCGACGGGACCGGGGGCTTCGTCTGGCCATCGCACCTCGCCGCATATGACGCGCTCTACACCGTCATGAACTGCCTGCGGCTGGTGGTGGAGGAAGGGTCCTCCCTCTCCCAGCTGCGCCGGCGCCTGCCCCAGGGCACCCACTTGGCTGAGGAGGTCCACTGCCCCTGGGAGGTCAAGGGCGAGGTCATGCGCCTCCTGGTCGAGGCCCACCGGGGAGAGCCGGTCGATCTCACGGACGGGCTCAAGGTCAACGGCGAGGCGGGCTATGTCCTGATCCTGCCGGACGCCGACGCCCCCAGGTACCGGGTGATCGCCTCGGGCCCCGCCCCCGAGGCGGTCCGGTCCGCCCTCGCCCAATTCACCCAGGAGGTGCGGGACACAGTGCGGACCGCCCTCGGGAACCCCGGCTGAAGGATGGCGCGGTGGCCAGGCTCCTCGGGCCCCCGATAGGCCCGTCCCGTCGCGGGTTGCGAGAAGGCTCCTGTCCGTGCGGCCCTCCGCGCCGCGGCCAGCCGGGCCCGATCGAGCCGGGGCTCTGGTGACCGGCAAGCCCGACCCTGTGGCGGATCCGCCTCCGGCCCCGACGGCGCCCTCGTCAGGGCCGGTCGAGCGGCACCGAATCGGCGGCACCGGCTGGCTTCGGGCGGCGGTCCTGGGAGCGGACGATGGGATCGTCTCCACCGCCAGCTTGATGCTGGGAGTCGCCACCGCCAATTCCAGCGCCAGCCAGGTGGTGGCGGCGGGAATCGCCGGCCTGGTGGCCGGGGCGATGTCCATGGCAGCTGGTGAATACGTCTCGGTCTCTACCCAGCGCGACGCCGAACAGGCCGACCTGGGGCGCGAGCGGCAGGAGCTCAAGGACGACCCCGCTGGCGAGCTGAGCGAGCTCACGGCGATTTATGTCGCCCGCGGTGTGGACCCACTGCTGGCGCGCGAGGTGGCGGCCCAGCTGATGCGCCACGATGCCCTGGCCGCGCACGCCCGCGATGAGCTGGGGATCACCGAGCAGCTGAGGGCCCGTCCGATCCAGGCGGCCGTCTCGTCCGCCGCCGCCTTTGCCGGCGGGGCGCTTCTCCCGGTCCTGGCGGCGATCCTCAGCCCCCTGGCGGTCCGGATCGTGGCCCTGGGGGTCGTGGCGCTGGTGGCGCTGGTGATCCTGGGTGCGCTGGGGGCATTGGCGGGAGGCGCGAGCTGGCGGCGCGGGGCGGTCAGGGTGCTGGTGGGAGGCACCCTGGCGATGGTGGTCACCGCCGGGATCGGGCACCTGGTGGGCGCCGTCGGCCTCTGACCCTCAGTCCACTCCGAGGTCGTACGCCGCCTGGATCTCGGCGGGGTTGTAGCGGCGCATCGCCAGGTGGGTGCTCGTGGCCGCTATCCCCTCGATCTCAGCCAGCCGATCGTGGACCAGCGCCGCCAACGCCTCGAGATCGGGGACGGCCAGCTTGGCGATGAAGTCGACCTCCCCCGTCGTGGTGTACACCTCAACAATCCCCGGGCAGGCGGCCAAGCGGGGTCCCAGGGAGGCGAGGTGCTCCCTGTCGGCGGTGATGAGAAGAAACGCTGTGATCATCGCTTGGTCCCGGGTGAGACCGGGCGCTCCGACGCTACCACAAAGCGGCGATATACTCGCAGCCCGGGCGGGAGTAGCTCAGTTGGTAGAGCGTCTGCTTCCCAAGCAGAAGGTCGCGGGTTCGAGACCCGTCTCCCGCTCCAATCAAGCTCTTCGAGATCAGCAAGAGCGTCTTCCTACGCCACGCGCTGACCTTCCTCCGCCGCGAACACGGGCCCGCCGACCTCTAGCTGGTGCTCATCGACCTTAAGGGCGGGGTGGAGTCCGCCCACTTCGGCCACCTGCCCCATGCGATCCTGCCAGTGGCCGACACCCTCCTCGCGGCGGAGACCTTGGAGCGGGTCCCCCGGGAGCTGGACCGGTGGCTCCAGGAGGGGCGGGCGGCTGTGGCCTCGGGTTCTCCACGACCGGGTTCGGTGGTCGGCCCGTTTCTTGATCCGCAGCGGCGGATGCTGCTCATTCTCGTCGAGCCGGCGCAGTGCCTTGAGAATGGCTGCCCGGTCCTTGGCCGTGACCTCCCTGGCGGCGAGGGTCTTCCAGAACGAGGCCGAGAAGTCGGACGAGCGGCCACCGTCCGCCACCGGGTGTCAGGACCCGCGGGTCTGCAGCTCTCCCGCGGTCAGCTGCAGAACTCGTCCCGCCCTGGAGTCCACGTGGGCTCGGGAGAGGAACGCACGGGGCTCCGGCGTGTAGGCCCACGCATCCTCGCGGCCCCCCACGGCTGTCGGGCGCAGGATGATCGAAACGCCCTCCAATTCGACCTCGACCTCTGTCTCACCCTCGAGGCCGAGTCCCCGACCCACTTCGACCGGCATGGTCACCCGGCCCGACGCACAGACAGCGCGCACTCTCGTGGTGGCAGTCGGCCGGGGTGGCGAAGCGCCGAAGCGATCGGCAGCCGACGAGGACGCCTGCCCCAGTGGATGATCCTAGGCGTCGCGACTCCTCTGCATCTGCGCACAACGGTGCTAAGATGCCAATATGTCAAAGACTCGCACCACTCTCACGATCGATGAAGACGTTCTCCGGGCGGTGAGGGTTCGCGCGGCCCGCACGGGACAGGGCGATAGCGCTGTGATCGAGGCCGCCCTCCGGCGAGACCTGGGCCTGGATCTCCTGGACCGGTTGTGGGCTCGCAACAACCTCCCGGAGGGAGAGGCGATGGAACTGGCCGTCGAGGCACAACACCAAACTCGGCGCGCCAAGCGCTGAACCGTGCGGGCGGTCCTCGACCCCAACGTCATCATCTCGGCCCTGCTGGCACCGAACGGATCGCCGGCGAAGGTATTGCGGGCTGGGTTGGACGGTGCCTATGACATGGTTGCCTCTCCTCTTCTCCTGGCCGAGCTGGAGCGGGCTCTGGCCCACCCCAAGATCCGTCGCCGAATCCCCGCCAGCGATGCAGCAGCGGCGGTCGGTTTGATCGAGCGTCAAGCTCCGGTGGTTGATGACCGGGACGAGCCGCCGCTCGTTCGATCGCCAGACCCGGGCGACGACTACCTCATCGCCCTGGCGGCCGCGGCCCGCGCCGTCCTGGTTTCGGGAGACCGCCATCTTCTCGGACTTGACTCGACCTTGCCGATTCACTCGCCCGCGGCCTTCCTGGCGTGGCTCGGGGAGGGGGCGTGGGCCGGCTCGCGTTGCTGACCGGCCCGGAGTCGGCGAGTGTGTGGAGCACACCCTTGCTGGTTGCTCCCCTGTGTCGCTAATCTAACGAGCGTGCGATCAATGGGAAAGGGGCGCGAGGCCCCCGACAACCTGGAGCGAGCGCTGTACGAGCAGTACGCACGCGTGGCCAGGGCGATGGCGAACCCCGGGCGCGTCGCCCTCCTCGATGTCCTCTGCCAAGCGGAGCGAGACGTGGAGGCCCTTGCCTCGGTGGTTGGCATGAGCTTCAAGAACACCTCCGCGCAGTTGCGAGAGCTGCGCCTGGTGGGGCTGGTCGAGGCTCGGCGGGAAGGGACGCACGTCTACTACCGCGTGTCCGAGGACTCGGTGTGCACCTTCCTCGGCGACCTGCGCCGCCTGTCTCGGCAGCGCCTGGCTGAGGTCGACCGGCTGGTGCGCGACTGGATCGAGGGGACGGGCGACCTGGAGCTGGTGCGCCGGGCGGACTTGCTTGAGCGCATGGCGTCGGGGAATGTGGCCGTCTTCGACGTGCGCCCAAGAGAGGAGTACGAAGCCGGCCACATCCCCGGAGCCCGCTCCGTGCCGCTCGATGAGCTCGACGCTGGGCTGGCCGACCTGCCAGCTGAGGTGGAGGTCGTGGCCTACTGCCGCGGCCCGTACTGCGTTCTGGCCCCGGAGGCGGTGAGAGCGTGCCGAGCTCGGGGGCTCCGCGCACGGCGGCTGGAGGACGGCTTCCCCGAGTGGCGCTCGGCCGGTTTGCCAGTTGCAGTCGGCGCGGACGCGGCGGCATGACCAGAGTGCTGGTCATCTTGAATGACCCCCCGTATGGCACGGAGCGGTCCTGGAACGGACTGCGACTGGCCGGAGAGCTCGCCCGCACAGAGGGGGTGGAGGTGCGGGTGTTCTGTTTCGGCGACGCCATCGGCTGCGCGGTGGCCGGGCAGAAGGTCCCTGACGGGTACTACCACCTCGACCGAATGGTCACGGCGATCCTGGGCCACGGCGCGGAAGTGGGCTGTTGCGGGACCTGCATGGATGCCCGGGCGGTTGCCGTCGAGGCCCTGGTTGACGGCGCACGCCGGGCGACTCTGAAGGAGGCTTCCGAGTGGGTGATCTGGGCCGACAGGGTGGTGAGCTTCTGATGGCTGCCGCGTTATCGGGTCAGCCTCCGAGGGCCTCCGGCAGGCGCAGGCGGGCGTAATGGCCGTCAGGGTGGTGATCCTCGGCGGGTCATTCGGAGGCCTCACCACCGCCCACGAGTTGCGGCGGCGACTGGGCCCGGATCGCGCCGAGATCACCCTCATCGCCAGTGACCCGCGCTTCACCTTCATCCCCTCGCTCCCGTGGGTTGCGCTCGGCTCTCGGAGCCTGGACCGGATCTCCTTCGAGCTGTCCGGGCCGCTCCGGGCGCAGCAGGTCAGGTTCGCCCACGAGACGGTGCTGGGCATCGATGCCGATCGCAAGGTTGTTTCCACAGATCGGGCGCAGCACGCCTACGACTTCCTGGTGGTGGCGACCGGGCACCGCAGCGCCAATGAGGCGGTTCCGGGCCTCGGCCCCGGAGACGGCCCGGGTCACTCGCCGATGTCGCCGCTCGAGGCCGAGGAGCTGGCGGCGGCGGTGCGGGGCCTTCTGACGCACCCCGGACCGGTCGTCTTCGGCGCGGCGCCCGGGGCCAGCTGCATCGGTCCCGCCTACGAGCTGGTCTTTGGCCTTGACCACCTGCTGCGGCTCCGGAAGCTCCGCCACCGGGTCCCGATCACATTCGTCACCCCCGAGCCGTTCCTCGGGCACCTGGGGATGGGCGGTGCCGGGAAGATCCGCCAGCTGCTCGAAGGTGCCCTTGAGGAGCGGGACATCGGCTACCACACGTCGGCTGCAGTGAGGAGGATCTCCGAGGGCGAGGTCGAGGTCGAAGGAGTCGGACCGATCCCCTCGGTCCTCTCGGTGGTGATCCCACCCCTCGGGGGGGTGCCGGCGGTGGCAGGCAGCCCCGGGCTGGCCAATGCCAAGGGGTTCATCGGGGTCGACTCCCGGTACCGCCACGTGCGTCTCGACGGCATCTACGCAGTTGGGGTGGCAGCGGCGATGCCCCCGGTGGAAGAGACGCCCGTCCCCGTCAACTTTCCCAAGACCGGCCACATGACCGAGCAGATGGCAGTGATCGCCGCCAGGGACATCGCCGCCCGGATCTCTGGCCACGACGGCGCAACTGCCGAGCTCTCCGCCCGGTGCGTCCTGGACATGGGGGACCGCGGTGTTTACATGGCGGTGGACCCGGTGCGCCCTCCTCGCAACCGCATCCCTACGGTCACCGTGGGGCGCCGATGGAGGCTCATCAAGGTCGGATTCGAGCGCGCCTACCTCTGGTCGGCCAGCCACGGCCATCGCCTGCCAACCGCCCTCGGCTGGTGAGGCTGGTGGCCGCGGGATGGGCTGGACGGCGCAGCCGATCGGCCAGGGTTGGCTGTCGCCAGGGCCGAGGTGAGCCCGCCCGCCGCCGGCGGCGGGCCGCCGGCCACCCCCTTGGGCGGAACTGGTTTCAGTGCAGCGTGCCGGCCTTGCTCACCCTCATGGTGGGCGCTCCGAGCGCTCTGTAGCGGGCGGGTCTGCCACCGCTCCCCCAGCATGCCTTCGGCCCAACCTCAACTTCATCACCACGGTGGGCGACATGGCCGATCGTTACTGGCGCCGTGGGCCGCTCGAGATCTCTGGGCGGTGGCGCGACGGCGGCTACCCGGTGGGCCCCCTGGTCCCCGGTGGGGTGGGCGAAATCTTCGGCCTCGCCTCCATCTTCTGGAAGATGGCAGCGCTGATGGGCCTCTCCGGTGGGCTCACCACGTTCCGGATGAAGGAGTCGCAGCCCCGGCGCCGCCGTGAGCCTCCCGTCGGGGAGCGCCGTTCCGACTGGGGTCGGGACCGGTAGCCGGCGCTCGTTGGGGGGCCTGGCTTTAGAGTGCCCTGG
>DAHUYV010000037.1 GCA_027306885.1 Candidatus Dormiibacterota bacterium | reverse complement strand
GGACCGTGGTTCCTTCGCCGGGCCGGCTCTGCAGCTCCGCCCTGCCCCCGTGAGCCTCAGCCACCGCTCGCACGATCGCGAGACCGAGACCGCTTCCCTGACCCTTTGCTCCCAGCCCACGCCGGAAGCGCTCGAACAGTTGGCCCTGCTCTCCGGCGGGTATGCCCTGGCCGTGGTCCGAGACGAAGAAGACCACCTCCTCGCCGACCTCGCAGCCCAGGGTTATCTCATCACCGGGCGCGGTGGCGGCCAGGTTCAATAGAGCGCCCCGGACCTTCTCGGAGTCGATGCGCAGAACGGCATCGGGAACCGGCGCCAGGGTCCAGCGCCGGTCGGCAAGGCGCCGACAGCTGGACCGCAAGTCCCCCATGAAGGTGCGCAGGTCGACCAGGTTGGCTTCGACGAAGTCCGCCTCCAGGGCCCTGCCCAAGAGCAGCATCCGCTCGACCAGGGCGGTGGTCCTGTCCAGCTCATCGATCACCAGGGTCAGCTCCTCCTGCCGCGAGTCGGCCGGCTGCTCGGGGTACCGCTTAAGAAGCTCGAGATGCCCGCGGATCGCCGTGAGCGGACTGCGCAGCTGGTGCGAGACGTCCGCCACCAGCTCGCGCTGGGCGCGGAAGGAGGCCGAGAGGCGGTCCAGCATGCGATCGAAGGTTCGGGCCAGGGTTCCGACCTCGTCATCGGGGCCCTGGTAGTCGATCCGGCGGTCCAGCGAGCCGCTGCCGATCTCCTCGGCGGTGGCGGTGATGGAGGACACCGTTCGAAGGAGACGGCGGAGCAGGAGGTAGGCCGCCGCCAGCGCCACCGCCAGGACCAGGAGTGACTCCCCCACCGCGAGGGAGATCATCCGACCCCGCTGCTGGTCCAGGGGGAGCAGGCTGCTGGACGCCACCAGGGAGCCGACCGACCGGCCGCCCTCCTGGATCGGACTCCCGAGCAGGAGGAAGTGGCCGGCGCTCGAGCTCCACTCGGTCAGAGCGCTCCGCGAGGGAGGCCGGGCCAACCAGCGCTGCACCGCTTGGGAGCCCAGCAGGAATGCGCTCTTGGGGCTTCCCGCCACCGGCTGGCCGGGGAGGGCGATGAGCACCGAGGTACCGGTGGCGAGGGGGTGGCGGGCGAGGTAGGCGCGATCGAAGGCCTCAAGGGTCTGGCCGGCGGGTCGTTGAGCCGCGCCCCGCTCGTATTCCGGAAGCTCCTCGCCAACCGACTTGACCAGCGCCGAGTACCCCGGCCCGGTCACCGACTGCACCGACTCGAAGCCGACAGCCGACAGCGCCGCGCCCAGGACCAGGGCGTGGATCGCCATGAGGCGGGGGACCGTCCCCCAACGCGGCCGGCGCCCGGAGCGTGCAGCGCTCGGCGAGGTGCCCGAACGCCCGCCGGTTCGCGGGTCCCCCGCGCCGGCGGCCACTAGTCGCAGGGACCGGGTGGCCCCGTCCGCGAGGAGACCGGCGGCGGGCCGGAGGCGAGCCTGAGAGCGGCCCTGCCCAGGGCCGCTGCGGCTCGGGGCGCTCCCGGGGCGGGAGCGGGCTCCTGGGCAAGTGCGCCTCTAGTCGACACGCTCCATAAGCTAGAGCTTCGGCTGGGGCGAGGATGTGTGGGCGGCGCGGCGCGCGGCGACCACCGCCGTCAGCGGTCGGCCGATGCCCGGCGCCCGGAGCGAATCCCCAAACCGCCGACGGGCCCCCTCCGGGAAGGCGCGGCCCCTCGGCCGCCGACCGACCCGGCCCTGCCGCGCCCCATCGGGGGTCAGCGGGTGAGCGTCTCGACTTTGGGGCTGGTCTCCAGCACCGCGTCGAGTTCGTGCCGAAGGGGGAGTGAGGTGGTGGCACCGCGCTTGGTCGTCGCCAGCGCACCGGCTGCGGCCGCCACCTGAAGGGCACGGTCGAGCTCCTGGCCACCGGCCAGCTCAGCCGCCAGGACTCCGCAGAAGGCGTCACCGGCGGCCACCGTGTCGACCGCCCGCACCGGCAGGGGCGGGACGCGAAGGCGACGGCGGCCATCGCTGTAGACCGCGCCCAGAGCGCCCAGGGTGATCACCGCGGCGCCACAGCCCCGAGCCACCAGCGCGTCCGCCGCCCCCACCGCCGAGGCGATGCCTTCGACCGTCACTCCGGTGAGCTGTGTCGCCTCGTGCTCGTTGGGAAGGCAGATGTCCACCAGCGAGAGGAGGTCTTGAGAGAGGTCGGTGGCGGGGGCTGGATTGAGGAGGTTGAGCGCCCCGGCCGCCCGGCCGGCTCGGAGTGCCGCCCTCACCGCGTCGAGCGGGACCTCCAGCTGGGTGAGGATCACCCGAGCCCGCTCCGTGACCGGATGCGCCGCCTCCACCCGCCCGGGATCGAGCGCAAGGTTGGCTCGCGGCACCACGATGATGGAGTTCTCACCGTTGGCGTTGACGGCAATTTGGGCGACCCCGGTCTCGGCGCCGGCAACCCGCTCCAGCCAGGTGGTGTCCAGTCCCGCGGCCCGACAGGCAGCTTCGACCATCTGCCCGAAGAGGTCGGAGCCGATGCAGCCCACCACCGCGGTCTCGGCCCCAGCCCGAACCGACGCCACCGCCTGGTTGTTGCCCTTCCCGCCCGGGACCATGAGGAAGCCGGTGCCCAGGACGGTCTCGCCGAGCCGCGGCATCCGTGGGGCCTCGGCGGTGAGATCCATGCTGAAGCTCCCCACCACCACCACCGCGCTCATGCCCGGGCCCTCACCGACCGCGGCCCGCGACGCCCACCTCAGGCCAACGCGCGCTGGACCATCGCCATGAAGCGGCCACGGTCGGCTCGGAAGACAACCTCGGCGTTGGGGGTCGCCCCGGTCACACCGAGATGGTCGACCACGGTCTGACCGCTCGTGAGCGACCCCCTGGTCTCGATCGCCACTGGGAGCCGCCGGGCCTCGGCGATCAGGGTGGGATCGAGGGCGACCGCCATCGCGAGCGGGTCGGGGATGCAGATCCCCTCTCTCCTCCCCGCCGCCCGGGCCCGATCGCGGGAGACCCGCTGGATGTCGACACAGAAGCGGGCCAGGGCGGTGTCCGTGGCCCTCAGCTCGTCGAGTTCGGCCTCGGAGAAGGTGGCGTCCGCCTCGCAGGCGTCCCAGCCGACCATCGTCAGCGGCAGTCCGGACTCGAATACGATCGCCGCCGCCTCGGGGTCGACCCAGATGTTGAATTCCGCCACCGGGGTGACGTTTCCCGGGCCCCGACCGGTCCCTCCCATCACCACGCAGCGGCCCACGTTGGACGCGAACTGGGGGTCGGCAAGGCAGGCCAGAGCGATGTTGGTGAGCGGAGCCAGGGTGACCAGGACCAGCCGTCCCGCGTGCTCCCTGGCGGCCTGGATCAGCGCCTCCACCGCCGGGGTCGCGGCCGGGGAGCGGCCGTGGAGGGGCAGCCCGATGTCACCGAGCCCGTCGCCTCCATGCACCTCGGCGGCGGTCGCCAGTTGCCGAAGCAGGGGTCGGGAGCTTCCCGCGTGCACCGGCACCCTTGCCCCACAGAGCTCGATGGTGTAGAGCGCGTTCTGGATCACGTTGGGCAGGGTGGTGTTGCCGGCCACGGCGGTCACCGCCACAACCTCGGCACCCGGATCGCGGAGCGCCAGCACCAGGGCCACCGCGTCATCGGTGCCCACATCGGTGTCCACCACCATCGGCATCGCCGCATGCTGGGTCACAGAAGGGCACCTCCCCTCGGTCGCGCCACCGCCAGCCGGTCCGCCGGCAGAGAGGGCCTCAAGCGGCGACCTCCCCGGACGCGGTCTCGATGCTGGCGCCAGCCCCGGTCTCGACGCCCCCAAAGAACCAGGCCAGCGCCCCGGCGAGGCCGATCGCCCAGACGATGGCGGAGAAGATCGTGAACCCGGTGAGGCTGTAGCTCTGGGTCACGTAGATGGTCACGATATAGAGCCCGATGCTGACAAAGCGCACCACCGCGGTGTAGGTCCCGCGGACCTTGGTGGGCCAAACCTCACCCTTCAGGGTGTCCTCGGTGAGGTAGCTGACGTTGACGAACAGGTTGAGGACCACCAGCAGCAGGAAGAAGATCGCCGCCGAGGCGGCCCAGGCACCGGTGGTGATCGAGAGCACCAGGGTGACCAGGAACGAGCCACCGTAGCCCACCAGGAGCAGCATCTTGCGGCTGAGACGGTCCGCCCAGAAGGCGAAGAACCCGGAGATGAAGCCGGTGAGGGTGGCGGCCATGAGGATGGCCGCCGAGAGCTTGGGGAAGTGGGCCGGTCCGAGCACATAGGTCATGAGCCCGAAGCCCGCGGTGCCGGCGAACGCGGTGGCGGTGGTGGCGAAGAGCCGCAGCCACATGGGAACTCGGCGGGCGGTGCCGTTGGCCTCCGCCCGGGCGGTGGCGGCCGCCGCCGCCTGCTCCCGGGCCCGGTACTGTTCGGCGCCGTAGAAGCGGGCGATCTGGTCTTCCGCCCGGGCGTGGTCCCCCCGAGAGCGCAGCCAGCGAATCGACTCGGGGGTCTTGCTCCGGGCGAGGAAGAGGATCGCCAGGACCACAAGGAAGGTGATGGCGATCATCCCGCGCTGGAACGCCACGCCCCTGTAGGCGCTGAGTAGGGAGACAGCGGCCAGCAGCAGCCCCCCGAGGTTGATCCCGTTGATCTCCAGCATCATGGTCTTGCCCCGATGGCGGTGGGGCATGACCTCGTGGGACGCGGTCATGATCGTGTTCATCTCACCCCCGGCGGCGAACAGCATGATCGCGAGGAAGGCCAGGATCATCCAGTAGGTGACGCTGAAGGCGAGGCCAATCGCGCCCAAGCCGTACAGCGTCATGGTCAGGTAGAAGGTGGTCCGGCGGCCCACCCGGTCAGAGAGGGGACCGGCCACGGCGATGCCGATGATCAGCCAGAGCGGGGACCAGGAGAGCAGCAGCGACCGGAGGGTGACCGGCATCGCCACCCAGCCGGTGGCGATGGTCGCCATGCCGAAGATGTAGGCCTCGAGCACCATTCCCAGGACGAACGACGTGAAGTTCCAGCTGTCCGTGGGCCCCCAGCGCTCTCCCGCTTCGGCCACCGCCCCGTCGTGAGTTCCCGCCAGCGTCGCCATCTCCAGCTTCCTCCCGATTCGGCGTACTTCGGCCCCCTAGCCGGGGGACTTTACGGGATGCGGCGCTGGTGGCGGCTACCGGCGCCACCACGAAGGACCGGCCCACCTGCGAGGGGCGGCCGCGGGTCCCGGGTCCGGTTCGGGTCGATGGTCAAGGCCTCCCCCTGCGGCCGCCGGGCAGCGAGCGACGGACCCGGTGCTCCCTGCGGCCGGAGATGAAAGGCGAAGGGCCGCGCCCCGCCCCGCAGGGGGCGGCGCTGCGAGTCCCCGATGCTGGCGCCATCGGATCTACCCGGTGGCGCTCACGCGGCTCGCGTCGGCCCCGCGTTCACCGCAGCGTCGGCCCGGAGCCCCCTCCCTCCCAGACGTCACCCTTCCCCGTTGGTGGCGACCAGCCGCCTGCCCAGTTCCAGCAAGTGCTCCCGCAGCTCGGGCGGCTCCTGGACCACGAAGGGAAGCCCCAGGTCGATCAGAAAGGCGGCGGTCCAATCCAACCGGTTGGCGCCGAAGGTGAGCCGGGCCCGCGCCCCGGCTGGCTCCACCATGGAAGCGCCCGCGGGAACCAAGGTCGACACCATCTGGGCGGAGGCGGCCACCTCCACCACCACCCGGTAGCGGTAGGGAGCAACGGTCACCGCCTGGGCCACCAGTCGGCCCGGGTCGGGCAAGTTCCGGGGGATGAAGGTGTGGCCGGTCCGCTCCAGGTCGAACATGCGGTCGACGCGGAACGTGCGCCAGGCCACTCGGTCCAGGTCATGGGCCACCAGGTACCAGCTCTGCTCGGTGGCCACCAGGCGATAGGGCTCGACTCGCCTCCTGCCGCTCGTGCCGTCGCCGGCGCGGTAACCGAACTGCACCTTCTCTCGGACGTGGCAGCACTCCGCCAGGACCACCAGACGCTCGGCGGGAACGGTGGGGTGGGTGCGGTCGAGGGAGAGAGTGGTGGCCCTCAGGGTCGCCACCTGGCGCCGCAGGTGGGCTGGCAGCAGCCAGTCCAACTTGGCCGCGGAAGTGGGGCCCGCCGCCTCGCTTCCGGCGACACCGGTCTGCGCCGGTGCCCCCAGAGTGACCGCCACCGCCATCGTCTCGGACCGGTCGAGGGGGAGCGGTGGCAACGAAGGGCCGCTCCCCAAGCGGTACCCGCCGCCGGCTCCCGGAGCCGCCGCGATGGCGTACCCGAGGGAGCGGAGCCGGCCCATGTCGCGACGCAGGGTGCGTTCGCTAACTCCCAGCTCCGCCGCCAGTCCCGGGCCCGGAAGCCCCCTCCCACTGGTCAGCAGGCCGAGGAGACGGAGGAGGCGAACGGCGGCGTCGGACATGAGACCATCATCGGACCTATGCGGACACCAGATGTCCGCATAGGGAGCTACCGTGGTCGGCGCACCCGAGACCGAACAGAGGGCCAGCCATGACCAACGTGATCCTTTTCCACCATGCCCAGGGCCTCACCGAGGGGGTGCTCCAGTTCGCCGAGGACCTCCGCGCCGCCGGCCATCACGTGGTCGTCCCCGACCTCTTTGAGGGTCACACCTTCCCAACGGTGGCCGAGGGCGTGGCCTACGCACGGGGGATCGGCTTCGACACCGTCCTCGAGCGCGGCCGGCAGGCGGTCGAGGGGCTCCCCGAGAGCCTTGTCTACGCCGGCTTCTCGCTGGGGGTCATGCCGGCGCAGATGTTGGCCCAAACCAGAGGGGGGGCGAAGGGAGCGCTCCTCTTCCACGGATGTCTGCCGGTTTCGGAGTTCGGCGACGGATCCTGGCCCGGAGGGGTTCACCTCCAGATCCACGCCATGGAGCGAGACCCCTACTTCGTCGATGATGGCGACCTGGAGGCCGCCCGGGAGCTCGTCGCCAAGGTCCAGGACTCCACGCTCTACCTCTACCCAGGGGACCAGCACCTCTTCGCGGACAGCAGTCTGCCCTCCTACGATGCAGGGGCAGCCAGACTTCTCCTCCAACGGGTGCTGGCATTCCTCGCCCTCGTCGGGCGAACGGAGCCAGAGCACGACCGCGGGGAACTGGAGTCGCTGGAGCAGTTTCTCGACCTGCAGCGGCAGACGATGCTGGCCAAGGTTGCGGGGCTGGACCGGGACGCGATGGCCCAGCGCCTGCCCAGCTCAACCCTGAGCCTGGGCGGCCTGCTCTATCACCTCGCCCTGGTGGAGGAGATGTGGATGGAGGTCCGGTTCCGAGGACGGGAGGTGCCCGAGCCCTGGTCCGAGGTGGACTTCGACGCTGATCCGGAATGGGAGTTCCGCACCGGGGGCGAGCTCGACCCCGAGGAGGTTCTCCAACGGTACCGCGAAGCTTGCGAGCGCAGCCGCCAGGCGGTAGCCCAAGCCAGCGGCCCCGACCAGCCCTCCGCCCAGCCCGCCTGGGATGGTCGACCGTTCTCGCTACGGTGGGTCCTGCTGCACCTCATCGAGGAGACAGCCCGGCATATCGGGCATGCCGACCTTCTCCGCGAAGCGATCGACGGCAGCGTTGGCGAATGACCGGTTCCTTTGGAGATCGGATGCCGTTCACGGAGAGGTGAGCCGGCGGCCGGGCACTTTCCGAGGGCTGACCCCGGGGCTCAGGGGGGCCGAAATTACTCGGGCGCGCGGGATGCCAGAGTGTCCTGGGCGGCCGGCCCTGGCTCACGACCCGCACCTGCCCGGGACGCTCCGGACCGCGTCTGGGCCAACGTCCAACTGACCCGCTCCGCGGCCCCGGCGACCCTCCTCACCCAGAGCCGCGAGGGGACCAGCCCCGTCCGGCGCGATGGCCGGTGGGCCCCTGGGGCCTGCGGTCCGCCCCGCCTCAGCTGGGCGCCAGCACCACCACCGGGATCTCCCGGTCGGTGCGGGTCTGGTACTCGTCGTACGCCGGCCAGATGGCGGCCATGGTGCCCCAGAGATGCTGCCGCTCGGCACCGGTCGCGGTCCGGGCCCGGAGCTTGCGGCGCTCGGCGCCGACCTGAGCCTCGACCTCCGGATGGTGCCGCAGGTTGACGTACCAGGCCGGGTGGGAGGGGGCGCCACCTTTGGAGGCCACGACCACCAGCGAATCGCCGTCGCGTCCGTAGATGAGAGGGTTGGCGCGCTTCTCCCCCGACCGGCTCCCGGTGGTGAAGAGGATCAGCGTCTTGACCCCCTGCCAGTCGTGTCCCTCTGCGCCCGCGGTCTCAAGGTACCGGCGCACGTGCTCCTGCCCGAAGAGGCGGGGCCGCTCCGGGGTCTGGTCCTGGGCCATCTGTTTGCTCCTCAGATCTGGGCGGATGCCGATGCCCTATCGTCCCGCATCGGAGGTCCTTCCCCCGGGGACGATCGGCTCCGCTCTGCCGGGTGGTGCGTGCCTGCCGTACAGCGCCAGAACCGCCACCAGCGCCAGCAGGGGGATCTGGGCGAGGTACTCGTCGAGGCTGCGCCAGCTGAGCCAGAAACCCGCCAGAACCAGCACGCTGGCGGCGATCCGGTAGCGGGGACTGAGGGCCGCCCAGAGCCAGATCGCCACCATCGCCGCGGCGGTGAGCCCGAGCAGGAGGGTGCGGGAGGGCGGGGACACGAACCCGGCGAGCACCAGGGTGATCGGGCCAGACCCGAGGGGGAAGGTGTGGGCCCGCAGGTTGCCCAAGATGGTCGGGAGGGCGTCGGGGTAGCGGATCAGCCACGGCCCAACCGTCACCAGCAGGGTGATCACTCCGGCGGCCACGCGGCGCCTCCAGAAGCCGAGGTCGGCCGCCAACAGGATGTAGGCGGGCACGAAGAACCAGGCCAGCTGATTGCTGCCAACGGCCAGCGCCAGCAGCACGGCGGAGATCGCGGGGCGCCGGATCCAGAGCACGGACAGCGCCATGAGGACGTAGGCAAAGGACTCGCCGTTGCCGTTGGCGGCAAAGTTCACCGCCGAGCCGTTGAGGAACAGGGTGAGCAGAAAGAGCGCCCCAACCGCCGGCCACAGTGGGCCGGCGGCAACGCCCAGGGCGAGCAGCAGCACCAGCACGGGGAGCAGGGTCCAAGCGGTCCGCGCCCAGGTGGGCAGATGCGCCACCGGGACCATCACCACCGGGGTGAGCGGTGGCTTTCCCAAGGGGGAGAACTGGTGCAGACCTCCCCGACCGGGCCGGCTGGCGGCGGTGGCGATCTGCTCCGGGGTCGGATAGACCGGCACCGAGGCCAGCGGCCCCACCTTCAGCGGTGTCGCCAGCGTCAAGGGAAGATGGAAGCTGGTGAGGCAGGAGACCTCGGCGACCTGGTAGGGGTCGGCCCCAGCGGCGATCGCCCGCGCTCCGCAGACCGCCATGGCGTTGGCGTCGTCGACCAGCTCGGTGCCGCGCGCGATCGGGGGCGCCAGGGTGGCGACCACCAGCAGGAGGGCCAGAATGGAGAACAGCGGGCTCATCGCCAGAAGGCGGTGGGGCCGCAGGCGGGCCACCAGCCGGGGCAGCGGGCGCCGGAGAGCCACCACGATCAGGGCGCAGAAGGCGACGAAGGCGATGTATTCCAGAACCAGGTTGGCGAGCAGGGCCGCCCGCCCCGGCACTCTCTGACTGAGGACCTGTGAGTTGGAGAACTTGAAGGCCACCATGGCGGCCGCCAGAACGACCAGCCGGTCGGCCCGATCCCCGGTGGGGCGCCAGGCCGGCCGCCAACGCGCGGCCACATCCTTCACGGTTGGCATCACTCTGGGCGGCTCCTGTGGCGAGCACCGGTCAGCCCCTCAAGCATGACGGAGTCGCGACGGCGCCCGCACCTCATCGGGATGCCCTGGGGGAGTCCGACAATAATGGGATCGTGGCCCCAGATCCCCTCAGCTACACCGACAGCTGGCGGGTCCGCCAGTACGAGGTGGACGTCAACGGCCACGTCAACAACGCCGTCTACCTCAACTACGCGGAGGAGATGGCGGTGCGCCACGCCGAGGCCAGCGGCTTCGGGGCGGCGTGGGCAGCTCGCCACGGAGGTGCCTGGGTGATCCGCCACCACGAGGTGACCTACCATGCCCCGGCGCGGGCCGGAGACCGGCTCGAACTGAAGGTCACCGTCGAGCTGATCCGGGGCAGCCGGGGACAGCGCCGGACCACCGTGAAGCGCGACACCGACGGCCGCCTCCTGGCGGAGATATTCACGGAGTGGGCTTGGGTGCGAGCCACCGACGGCCGGCCCGCGCCGGTGCCGAGGGAGCTGGTCGAATTGGCCGCCCCGGCCACCGCAGCGACCCTGGCTTCCCGCCCGCTCAACCGGAGGCGGCTCGCGGGCTGAGGGGCGCCGGCCCTACCAGGCGTAGGCTTCGGGAGCGGTTCCGCCGGGACCGGGGAAGATCTCGTCGAGGCGCTTGAGCTCAACCTCGCCCAACTTCACCTCCAGCGCCCTCGTGGCCCCCTCCAGCTGTTCCATGGTGCGGGGGCCGATGATCGGCGCGGTGACCCCTTCCTGATGCAGCAGCCAAGCCAGCGCGACATCGGCGGGGCCCTCTCCCAGCTCCTTGGAGAAGCCCTCGTAGGCCTCCAGCCGGGCGCGGTTCGCATCGATTCGCTTCTGGGTGCTGGGGTTGGCGCGGCGGCCCTCACGCTGCTTCTGCAGAGCCCCCCCGAGGATCCCCGATGCCAGCGGGCTCCAGGGGATCACGCCGAGACCGTAGTCGCGGCAGGCGGGAAGGACCTCCAACTCCACCTGACGATCCATGAGGTTGTAGAGCGACTGCTCGCTCACCAGTCCCGTGAAATTGCGGGCCCTGGCACGCTCCTGCGCTCTGGCGAGGTGCCACCCGGCGAAATTGGAGGAGCCGACGTAGATCACCTTTCCCTGCTGGCGCAGGACCTCGAAAGCCTCCCAGATCTCCTCGATCGGGGTCGCCCGGTCGATGTGGTGCATCTGGTACAGGTCCAGGTGGTCGGTCTGAAGCCGCCGCAGCGAGGCCTCGCAGGCGAGGCGAATGTTGCGCGCCGACAGGAAGCGGTCGTTGGGCCAGTCAGACGTCGAGCCGTAGAGCTTGGTGGCTATCACCACACGCTCGCGCCGCCCTCCGCCCTTGGCGAACCAGTTCCCCACGATCTCCTCGGTCAGCCCCATCCGCACTGAACGCCCGTAGACGTTGGCGGTGTCGAAGAAGTTGATCCCCAACTCCAGCGCCCGGTCCATGATCTGGTGGGCCTCCTCCTCCGTGGTGAGGGGGCCGAAGTTCATGGTGCCGAGACAGAGGCGGCTCACCTCCAGACCGGCCCGACCGAGATGCGCGTATTCCATGGGCGCGGTGCTCTCCATTGGCGGTGATCAACTCAGGGCGACCCGGTCGGCCGGTGCCCCGTCATTATCCCGGGCGGTACCCGCGGGGCCTCCACCCTGCTTCCCGGGTCAGCTCCGGCGTGGGAAGTGCGGCGCCCTCCCGCCCCCGGGAGGGACGGCGCCACCGGGGCAGAGCGGCCCGGCAACCGACTCACGCACCTCGAGGCGCCCGTGTGGACTCGGAGGCGGCCCCCGCGGGCCGACTCCTGACCCCCACCCGGCCGAGGCTGACAAACCCGCCGAACATGACCGCCATCCCGATCGACTCGGCGACGCCCAGCTGGGTGAGACTTCCGCCGACGGTCTTGGCAAGAGAGAAGCCCAGGGCCACCACCAGCGCACCCGCCGTGAGGAGCACGTTGCACAGGACGCGATCGATGCCGGCATGGGTCCGCAGGAAGCGGATCGCCGACCACCCCGACCCCCCCACAAGAACCACCGTCCCGACGATGTTGAAGGTCACCGCGGCGATGAACAGGGGGGTTCCGTGGCCCACCAGGGCCTGGCCGAGGACCCCCGCCACGGTGCTGAGCTTGGCGGCGTCGACCGGGACCACCGCGGCGTCAGCGGCCACCCCCACCGTGAGGACCGCCAGTACCGCCGCGCTGGCGCGGGCGACCCTCCGTGGCGCCATGAGGAACACCGTCCCCAGAGCCAGGTAGACCACTCCCAGCACTCCCCCGAGGAGGTAGAAGGCCCGGAAGAGGGGCACCGAGAACCCATTGGCCTCGCCCAGCGCCTGGGTCAGAGCGGCGGCGGCGAAGATCATCAGGCCGATGCCCCAAGCGGCGAAGGCGCCCCGGTGGCCCCGCCACCAGCGGTTCCAGACCACAAGGGCGAAGACCGCCGCCAAACCGCAGGCCACCGCCGAGGCCACCAAGCTCGCAACCTCCAGACCGCCGCCGTCGACTGGGCCGCCGCCGCCAGCCTAGCACCAGCCCCCAAATCGGTCGCGAGTTCGTCGTCGGGGATAATCAAGCGATGCGCTACATCGAAACCGACGGCCGCCGGGTCTCGGTCGTGGGCCTTGGCTGCTGGCAGTTCGGCGCCAAGGGGTGGGGGTACGGGCGGGAGCTGGGCCCCGAGGATGCGGTGGCGATCATCCGGAGGGCCCTGGACCTGGGGATCACCCTTCTGGACACGGCGGAGCTGTACGGCGGTGGGACCAGCGAGTCCCTGGTGGGTGCGGCGCTGAAGGGCAGTGATTCCGACGTCTTCCTCGCCACCAAGTTCCTGCCGGTCCTGCCGACTCCCGGGATTCTCATGTCCCACCTGGAGCGCAGTCTTGAGCGGCTCGGGCGCCCCCTGGTGGACCTGTACCAAATCCATTTCCCCAACCCGGTGGTCCCCCTCGGCCTCCAGATGGAGGGGCTGCGCCGGGCCCTCGCGCAGGGGCTCACCCGATATGTCGGGGTCAGCAACTTCTCTCTGAGCCGGTGGCGCCGGGCCGAACGGCACCTGGGGCTTCCGATCCTGTCCAACCAGGTCCGGTACAACCTGCTGCAGCGCGGGCCCGAGCGCGAGCTGGTGGGGTTCGCCGAGCGCCAGGGGCGGATCATCATCGCCTACAGCCCGTTGGCTCAGGGACTCCTCAGCGGCCGGTACCCGCCTGGCCAAGCGCCGAGGGACGTGCGGCGAGGCAACCTGCTCTTCACCGATGAGGGGATGGCGGCGGCCGAGCCGGTGGTGGAGGTCCTGCGCGAGGTGGCCGCGGGCCGAGGGATGACCCCGGCTCAGATCGCGCTTGCCTATCTGATCTCCCAGCCCCAGGTGGTGGTGATCCCGGGGGCCAAGTCGCTGGCCCAGCTGGAGGCCAACGTCGCCGCCGCGGACATCAGGCTGGGCGATGACGAGCTTCTGGCGCTGCGGGGGGCTGCCGACCTGTTCCAGATCTCCCGGCTGCGCGCCTTACGGCAGCGGGCATGGGCCTGGCGGCGCACTTCGGGAGAAGTCGCCGGCTGACCGTCACCGGCCGGGGTCACGAGAAATTCAGTCCTCGTGGCGCGGCCGCGACAGCAGTTGGGGGCGACTTCCCCCAAGATCGCTGGGGCGGGGCGTTCGCACCCGAACCTGGGCCCGGCGCGGAGGTGTGCCCATCACCGAAAAAGCTTCTCGGAGGGGCATGGTGGAGATCCGGAGGGCCGACCTCTCACCCCCCTCGGAGCTGCTCCCGCGGCTGCGCTGGACGTTCCTCGGGTTCTCCCTGCTGAGCCTGGTGGCCGCGCTGGCGGTGGTCGCCTCCGGCTCCCGAGTGGATGACACCGAACGATTGCTGGCCGCCGCCGGGGCCTGCTGGCTCGGGTGGTGCTGGGTCGCCACGTACCGACGGGGCCACGCCCAGGTGGAGGAGGACTTGGTGTCGATGGCTGCCCTCACCCCGCTGGTGGCGGCCCTCGGCTCGCCCGCCTACGCGCTGGGGGTGTTGGGAGCCGGGGCCACCCTGCGCTCCCTGTACAGCCGGCCCCGCGGCTCGCTGCTGGCCGCAGCCTTCTTCGTGCTTCCGTTCATGGGTGGCGTGCTGCTGGCCGATGGGGAGTTGGCTCTCGGCCGTCTCGAGGCCCCGCTGCTTCTCGGCCTCACCGGGGTTGGGCTGGGGGTGCTGATCGGACAGCTGTTGCGGGCGGCGGCTGATCGGCACCAGCGGGTCTTGGACCTGGCCCAGGAGCTGCGCCGGGCCGGTGAGCTGCTGGCCGCCGCGGTAAACCCCCGCCTGATCGAGCTGGTCCTCCTGCGGTCCGCCCAGCTGCTCCTGGGTGACGCCGGAGGGATCCAGCTGGTCCTGGTTCGGCTTGGGGGAGGGGACCTGCTGATCTCACCCCCGCTGCGGGCCGGGGAGGAACCGGGCGGTTCGCGCTTGGTCAGCCCGGATTCGATCTCCGAGCCGGTTCTCCGCTACCTGCTCGGCGCGGCGGCCGCGCCGCCGCCCGGCTCGGGGCGAGCGGTCCGGGAGTTCCTTGGCATCGACCGGCGCCTAGGCCAGCTGGCGGTGGCGCCGCTGGGCCCCAGCGGGGAGGCCCGGGGCTCGCTGGCGGTGGCGAGCTCTGCCCCCGCCCCCACCGAGCTCCTCGACTCCCTCCGGGTCCTCAGCGCGCAGGCGGGACTGGCACTGTCCAGAGCCGAGCTCTCCCTCACGATCCGCCAGAGCGAGGCTCGCTTCCGCGGTCTGGTCCAGAGCTCCACCGATCTGGTCATCGCCGTCGACCGGGACGGGCAGGTCACCTACGTCAGCCCTTCGGTGGAGAGCTTCCTCGGCCGCCGGCTGCGGTCCACCCGCCTGGACACCCCCTCCGACTCCGTTCACCCCCAGGACATGGGCCGGGTGTTGGCGGCTCTCCTAGAGGCGGGCTCCACCCCCGGGCCGCGTCCGCTGCCCGAGCTCCGGGTGCGGCGCCCGGGCGAGGAGTGGCGAGTGCTGGAGCTCCAGGCCACCAACCTGCTGCAGGATCCCGAGGTGCAGGCGCTGGTCCTCACCGGGCGCGACATCACCGAGCGCCGCGCGCTGGAGGACCAGCTCCGCCATCAGGCGCTTCACGACCCCCTCACCGGGTTGGCGAACCGGGTGCTCCTGCGGGACCGGATCGACCACGCGCTGCACGCGCGGCGCCGGCGACTCCCGCTCGGGCTCTTGGCCATCGACCTCGACGACTTCAAGAACATCAACGATAGCTTCGGACACGCCGCCGGGGATGCCGCGCTCCTGGAGGTGACCCGGCTGGTGCGGCTCTGCCTCCGCCCCGGGGACACCTTCGCCCGGCTGGGGGGCGACGAGTTCGCCGTCCTGCTGGAGGAGACCGGCGGCCAGGAGGTGGCGGAGGGGGTCGCCCGGCGGATCACCGAGAGCCTGCGGCAGCCCGTCCGCCTTCCCAACTGGGAAGAGGTCTCGGTCACGGCCAGCATCGGGGTGGTCACGTGCGAGGAGGTGACCGACCCCGAGGTGCTGTTGCGCAACGCCGACATCGCCCTCTACGCGGCCAAGGCCGAGGGCAAGGGCGGACACGTGGTCTTCCGGGACTTCCTCCACCAGCGGGCGATGCACCGGATGCACGTCGAGAGCGGACTGCGGCGGGCCCTGGAACGGGACGAGCTCGCCCTGCACTACCAGCCGATCGTCCAGGGCTCTCTCCGGCACATCGTCGGGGTCGAAGCCCTGCTGCGCTGGAACGACCCCGACCAGGGGCTGGTCATGCCCCAGGACTTCGTGGCCGTGGCCGAAGCGACCGGCCTCATCGTCCCGCTGGGCCGGTGGGTGATCAGCGAAGCCTGCCGACAGGTGAGGAGCTGGCAGCGTTCCCTCCCGGGCCGAGAGCGTCTGGCGCTGGCGGTGAACGTCTCCGCTCGCCAGCTCCAGGAGGAGGGGATCGTGGCCCACGTGGAGGCCGCCCTGGCAACTTCGGAGCTGGATCCGGCGTTGCTGATCCTGGAGGTGACGGAGAGCGTCATCGCCACCAACCCCAAGGAAGCCACGGATCGGCTGGCCAAACTCCGCCGGCTCGGGGTGAAGGTCGCCATCGACGACTTCGGAACTGGTCACTCCTCGCTGGCCCAGCTGCAGATGCTGCCCGTTGACTGCATCAAGATCGACCAGTCGTTCGTGAGCCGACTGAGCCGCGACTCGACCGCGGCCGCCTTCATCCAGAGCATGGCCGACTTGGCCAGAGCGCTCCAGCTGGAGGTGGTGATCGAGGGCGTCGAGTCCGCCCGGCAGGCCAAGGCGCTGGAGGCGCTGGTGCCCACCGCCCTCTTTCAGGGCCACCACTTTGCGCCGGCCCTGGCGCCGGCCGACCTGCAAGCCCTGGTGACCGGCGCCAAGCGCCCGCGCCAGACGCGCCGTGAGCCCGCCCGGGCCACGGGGGTCACCGCACCCCCCTGAGGCCGGCTGGGCTCAGAGGTCGTCGCCCAGCGCCCACCGCTCCAGGCGGCGCCGAAAGACGAAGGTCGCCACCACGATGAGGATCGCCACCAGCCCGGCCAGGGCCAGGGCCGCCGTGCCGATCGCTCCGCTCACCCTGCTGTAGGCCCGGCCCAGCTCGAAGCCCAGCAGCCCGTAGGCGGTGGCCCAGGCGGCCCCACCCAGAGCGTTGAAGGGGAGGAAGAGCCGGTACGGCATCTCTCCGATGCCGGCGAGGAGGGCCCCGAAGGTGCGCAGCAGCGCTATGAAGCGGGCCACCACCACCGCCAGCGGGCCGCGGTGGACAAAGAACCGCTGGATGAGGCGCTGCCGCTCGGGGCTCAGTCCCACCCGCCGGCCCCAGCGCTCCACCACCTCGTGACCCAACCAGCGACCGATTCCGTATCCGAAGTTGTCGCCCATCACCGCCCCGACGAAGGCGCAGAGGATGACCACAGGGAGGCTGAGGTAGCCGGTGTCCGCAGAGTAGGCGGCGCCGAGGACCAACATGGTCTCACCGGGGAAGGGAACGCCGGTGCTCTCCAGGAGGGGTGCGGCCAGCACCGCGGCGTAACCGTAGGTGTGGAGCAGGAATTCGGGGTTCAGGTTCACAGCTGCGCGCCGCCCGGCGGGGCGCCGAAGAGGTCACCGGATCGGGCTGGGGGGACCGAGCTCTCCACCGAGGGATAGCCGAGCTCCAGCAGGTGGGCCATCTGCAGCCCATTGATGACCGCGTAGTTCGCGCGGTTGTTGTTGAACAGCAGCTGCAGCCGCTCCACCGTCGCCGCGAGCCTGCGGATCGAGGGCACCCAGTCGCCGAGCTCCTCGGGCGAGTAAAGGTAGTTGAAGCGGTCCCCGCTGGTGGCTCCGGCCTTGTACCAGGTGGCCCGGTTGCGCCCGTGGAACCGAACCACCACAAGCCGCGGGTCGGTGACCTCCAGCAGGCGGGGAAAGGATCCCTGGCCGAGCTGGGGCTCGTCCACGAGGCAGAGCGACAACTGCGCTTCGCGGAGGAGGGAGGTCAGCTTGGGAAGGTGCTCAGGGCTGGCCCAGCTGCGGTGGCGGAACTCGACCACGAGAAGGTCCTGAGGGTGGCGCTGGCGCAGGAGCGCCACCCGCTCCCGGTTCTCGGGCCCGGCGGTGAACCAGGGCGGGAACTGGTAGTGGACCGCCACCAGCTTTCCGGCGTCGCGCAGGGGCTCCAGACAGGCGAGAAAGCGTGTCACCTCCTCCTCGGTGGGCGCCCGCGGCACCCCCGCCTCCCGCTCGTGGAAAGTGAGGGAGCGGTAGGCCTTGACGTTGAAGCGGAACCCCGGCGGGGTGTCGTGGGCCCAGCCCGCGGTCCGGCTGACCGGCGGGATGGCGTAGTAGCTGCTGTCCACCTCCACCACCGGGAAGAAGCGGGCGTAGTGGAGCAGCCGGCGGCCGGGGGCGAGCCCCTTGGGGTAGAAGCCCTCGTGGTCGCTCCAGTTGCAGGTTCCCACCGTGATCTCGGCGCTCATCCGCCCATGCTCGCAGATGGTGTGGGGAACAACGATCCGCTAGCCTGTATCTTCGTGAACCAGCAGCTGAGCCCGGACCAGGTCGAGTTCCTCCGCAAGCGCCAGTTCGCCCACGTCGCCACGGTGAACGCAGATGGGAGTCCCCAGGTGACAGCCGTCTGGGTTGACACCGACGGCGAGGCGGTGCTCATGAACACGGCTCTGGGCCGGGTCAAGGCCCGCAACCTGCAGCGCGACCCCCGGATCTCCATCTCCATCGTGGACGTCGACAACCCCTACCGCACCCTCATCATCAGCGGAAGGGCGGAGCTGATCGAGGAGGGTGGGGTGGACCACATCAACTTCCTCAGCGACAAGTACCACGGCAATCCCACCTATCCGCTCCCGCCCGGAGAGCGGCGGGTCATCATCCGGGTGGCTCCGGAGCGCATCCGAGGGAGCGTCAGCTAGACGGCCAGCGTTCAGCCCCCGGCGCGGCGCGCCAGGGGTGGGGGCCCCGTTCCAGATGTGGAGACGGATCTTCCCGATCGAGTCGCTCCCGGTCGGATTGAAGGGAGGAGAGAGGTGAGGACGGTCTCGCTCGACGGCTCCCACCTGGCACTGCCGGACGGCCCCGGACCGCACCCCGGGGTTGTCGTGGTCCACGAGGCGTTCGGCCTCAACGACAACATTCGTGACATCTGCCAGAGGTTCACCGAGCAGGGGTACGCAGCTCTCGGCGTCGACCTCTTTGGCGGTCGGAGTCGGGCCGTCTGCATGGCCCGGATGTTCATCGGGGCCGCGGCCGGCAACCTGGAGCACTTCGGCGTGCCGGCGCTCAAGGCAGCGCTCGGCGGGTTGGCCAGCCGGCCCGAGGTGGACCCCGATCGGTTGGGCGCCATCGGCTTCTGTCTTGGCGGCTCGATCGTGCTCACCTGGGGGTGCACCGACAACCGCCTCCGGGCGATCGCCCCCTACTACGGCGCTGCGCCCAAGCCGAGAGAGGCGATTCGTCGGCTCTGTCCGGTGGTTGGGTCATGGCCGGGACGCGACTTCACGACCAAGGCGGCGGCCATTCTGGAGACGGAACTCAGCGCCGCCGGCACCGCCCACGACCTGAAGGTCTACCCGGGAGCGAAGCACAGCTTCTTCAACGACCGCGGGCGCAGCTACGACGCCGACGCCGCCGCCGACTCCTGGCAGCGGGTTCTCGCCTTCTTCGCCGATCACGTCCGGGGGGCTGAGGCTCCCTCGGGCTGACCTTGGCGGGACCGCCCCACCCGCTGGCGGACCCGCCAGCTCCCAGAACGTCTGCCCGCCCATCGGGGGCCCCTCAGCTGGCGGGTCTGGGGCCGATTCTCACCCCTTTCCCCGGGTCCAGCCCGAGGCACCGGCGCTTGAGCCATCGGGGCCGAGTGCGGGAGACGGCTCTCAGACGGCGGGCTTCAGGGCCGGGTCGGGCCGTCACCCACCCCCTTGGCCGCAGCGGCGATCTCGTCAAGGTCGTCGGCCCCCAGCTGGAGCTGGCCGGCGCCGATCCAGCCCGCGACCTGCTCCGGGCTCCGTGCCCCGACGATGGCCCCGGTCACCCCCGGCCAGGCCAGCGTCCAGGCCACGGCCACCGCGGCCACGCTCTGGCCGTGGCGGGCGGCCACCGGCCGAAGCGCCTCCGCCAGCCGAAGGTTCCGCGCCAAACGGTCGCCCTGGAACTCGGGGTCCCGTGAGCGCCAATCGCCGGGACCCAGAGATGCGGCCCGATCCAGGGAGAAGGTCCCGGTGAGCAGGCCGGCCTGCATCGGGCTGTAGACGATCACCCCGGTCCGGTTCTGGCGGCACCAAGGCACCACATCCGCGCCGGCCTGGCGCTTGATCAAGGAGAAGGGGGGCTGGAGCGAGTCGATGTGGCCCACGCGCTCCGCCGCCTCAAGCTGGATCAGGCCGTGATTTGACAGCCCCACGGCGCGGACCTTGCCCTCCCGCTGGAGGTCCAGCAGACACCCCCAGTAGTCCTCCAGCGGGGTCCCATCCTCGGCCGGCCAGTGCATCTGGTACAGGTCGATTCGCTCCATCTGAAGCCGTCGCAGCGACGCCTCGATCTCCCTTCGGATCGACTCCGGACGGCCGACCTCGGATGGTTCCTTGGTGTGGTCGGACTCGTCCCACACCAGGCCGCACTTGGTGAAGACGAAGGGCCGGTCGGCATCGGGGATCCCCTCAAGAGCCCGTGCCACCACCTCCTCGGAGTGGCCCAGCCCATACACCGCGGCGGTGTCAATCCAGTTGATCCCCAGGTCCAGGGCCCGGCGGATGGCGGCAATCGACCGCTCGTCGTCCTGGCTGCCCCAGGAGAAGGCCCAGCCGGCCCCCCCCACCGCCCACGCCCCGAAGCCCAAGGGGGTGATCTCCATCCCCGTCTCGCCCAGCTCCCGCTTGCGCAAGTCCATGGTCACCTCCCGCCCGGAATCGCCGACTGCCACCCTCGGTCCTTCCTCTTGATTATCTCCGCCTTCCGCGGATGGCCCGGCTCCCAGCCGCCCTGACCTGGCCGGCAGCGCCCCGGGGCGGAAGCGGGGCTTCCTGCAGGCGCCCCGAGGTGCGGGTATCCACCCGGATGCCGGGCGAGGTTTCCACCCTGACGGCGCGGCGCCGCTCCCAGCCACCATCGGGGCGTGGCGGTGAGGTCGCAGCAGCTGGGGGGTGGGCCTCCCGCCGCCGACGCCGCCCGGAGAAGGGGGCCCACCTGCCAGCGTTCAGGACAGGAGGGAAGAGGTGACCCAGCTGGTGCAGATGATCGGGGCGGTGGCCCGTGGTGTGGCTCGCTCCCACGTCCTGCGGGTGGCCACAGTCACCGCGCTGGTGGCGCTGGCGATGATCATCGCCGCCTGAGCCCGGCCCCCGGGTGGTCGAACCGCTCCGGGGCCGGCGCCACAGCCGCCCTCGCGCGGGCGATCTGTGACACCGGGACTCGGCTGCTCGTGCCTGTCCGCAAGGGGGCGCCGTCGGCCCGGGGTCCGACCCCGCGGTGGTGGGGCCGAGTGCCTTCAGGCGCCGCGACGGGCGTCGGCCGCGAACGCTGAGGCCGGCCGGGAGGCCATCTCCTCGTAGGTGCTCCAACGCCGCGCCACCGCCTCGGTGGCGAGCTGGAACAGCCGATCGGCCTCCCGTGGGTCGGTCCGGGCCAGTGATGAATAGCGGAGCTCCCGACCGGCGTAGTCCGCCAGCGTGAGGCGCGGGCGGGGGGAATCCAGCAGGAACGGGTTGCCCCCCTCCTTGCGCACCACGGGATCGTAACGAAGCAAGGGCCAGTAGCCGCTGGCGACGGCCCGGTACTGCTGGTCCAATCCGTACCTCATGTCGATCCCGTGAGCGATGCAGTGGCTGTAGGCGATCACCAGCGACGGCCCGTCGTAGGCCTCGGCCTCCCGGAAGGCGCGCAGTGTCTGCTCCGGGTCGGCGCCCATGGCGACCCGCGCCACATAGACGTTCCCGTAGGCGATCGCCTGCAGCGCCAGGTCCTTCTTCTCCGACGTCTTCCCCGCCGCGGCGACCTTGGCCACCGCCCCGAGGGGGGTCGCCTTGGACATCTGTCCCCCGGTGTTCGAGTAGACCTCGGTGTCCAGCACCAGGATGTTGACGTTGCGTCCGGTTGCCAGCACGTGGTCCAGCCCGCCGAAGCCGATGTCGTAGGCCCAGCCATCGCCCCCCACGATCCAGACGCTTCGCCGCACCAGGTGATCGAGGACGCTCTTCAGGTCCTCGGCCGCCGGGCCGTGGAGTCGCGCGAGCCGCTCCCGCACCTCTTCCAACCGCTCGCGCTGCGCCGCAAGTTCGGACTCCGACCGCTGGGGAGCCTCCAGCACCGCCTCCACCAGCTCCTGGCCCAGCTCAGAGCGCAGCTCCTCCAGCCGCCGCCGGGCGAGGGCAAGCTGGCGGTCCGAGGCCAGTCGGAGGCCGAGCCCGAACTCAGCGTTGTCCTCGAATAGGGAGTTGGACCACGCCGGCCCCCTGCCCGCGGCGTTCCGCGTCCAGGGCGTGGTGGGCAGGTTGCCACCGTAGATCGAGGAACAGCCGGTGGCGTTGGCGATTATCGCCCGATCGCCGAAGAGCTGCGAGAGCAGCTTGAGGTAGGGGGTCTCGCCGCAGCCGGCACAGGCGCCAGAGAACTCGAACAGCGGCTCCAGGAACTGGGCCCCACGGACGGTGCCGAAGTCGACGCGCGAGCGCTCCGCCACCGGGAGCGCCTCGAAGAAGGCGATGTTCTGGCGCTCGTCGGCGAGCAGCGGCTCCAGGGGGTCGAGGTTGATGGCCTTGCGGCCCTCCTGGTCGGGAGAGCTGACCGGGCAGGCCTCGACACAAAGGGCGCAGCCGGTGCAGTCCTCAACGTAGACCTGCAGGGTGTATCGGGAGTCGGGCAGCCCTCGGGCGTTGAGGGGGTGGGACTTGAACGTCTCCGGGGCGGCGGCCAGCGCGGAGTCGGGGTAGAACTTCGACCGGATGACGCTGTGCGGACAGACGAAGCTGCAGTTGCCACACTGAATGCAGAGGTCGGGATCCCAGGTCGCCACCAGCTCCGACACCCGCGGCTTCTCGAAGACCGCGGTGCCGCTCGGCCAGGTGCCATCGGAGGGCACGGCGCTGACCGGGATCTCATCGCCCCTTCCCGCCATCAGCTTGGCGGTCACTTCGCGTACGAAGACCGGAGCCCACGCCGGCACCGGGCCCAGCTCCTCGATCGTGGAGGTGGCGGCCAGAGGAATCCGCACCTGCTCCAGGCGCTCCAGCGACCGGTCCACGGCGTCCAGGTTCGCC
The DNA here is from genome assembly GCA_027306885.1 of Candidatus Dormiibacterota bacterium. Taxonomy (GTDB): domain Bacteria; phylum Chloroflexota; class Dormibacteria; order Aeolococcales; family Bog-877; genus JAJYXT01. Next base: position 3,455 of record DAHUYV010000037.1, on the reverse strand, counting down.
TTCACCGTCGCCGCCCCCCGCCGGCCGTAGCTCTTCTCGATCGCCGCCTTCACCCGGGCCACCGCCACCTCCCGCGGCAGCACCCCGGAGATCCCGAAGAAGCAGGCCTGCAGAATGGTGTTGACCCTCCCCCCGAGGCCCACCTCGCGGGCGATGCTTCCGGCGTCGATGACGTACATCTGGATCGACTTCGCCAAGATCTGCTCCTGGACCCGGCGGGGAAGGTGGTCCCAGACCTCGGCGGCCGGATGGGGGGTGTTGAGAAGGAAGGTCGCCCCAGGGGCGGCGCTGCCGAGGACGTCCACCCGTTCCAGGAGGCTGGGATGGTGGCACCCTATGAAACCCGCCTGCCGCACCAGGTAGGGGGCGCGGATCGGCTGCTCCCCAAAGCGCAGGTGGGAGATCGTCTGCGACCCGGACTTCTTGGAGTCGTAGACGAAGTAGCCCTGGGCGAAGAGCCCACCCTCGGTCCCGAGGATCTTGATGGTGTTCTTGTTGGCCCCCACGGTGCCGTCGGACCCCACTCCGTAGAACAGCGCCCGGGTGGTCCCGGCAGGCTCGATGGAGAAGTCCGGGTCGTAGTCGATGCTGCCGCCCGAGAGGTCGTCGACGATGCCGACCGTGAGACGCCGTCGAGGCTCCGGCCGCTGCAGCTCCCGGAGGACCCCCACCACCATTCCTGGGGTGAACTCCTTCGAGGAGAGCCCGTAGCGGCCGCCGACCACCAGTGGAAACGACTGGCGCTGCCCGGTTCCCTGCGCCTCGGCCAGCGCCGCCGTGACGTCGAGAAACAGCGGCTCGCCGAACGACCCCGGCTCCTTGGTCCGATCCAGGACCGCGATGCGGGTGACCGTGGGCGGGAGTGCCTCGAGCAGCGCCTTCGTCGGGAACGGTCTATAGAGGTGCACGGTCAGCACCCCCACCCGCTCGCCAGCCGCCACCAGATGAGCGATGGTCTCTCGGGCGGTCTCGGCGCCTGAGCCCATGACCACGATCACCGCCTCCGCCTCGGGATGGCCGCTGTAATCCACCAGGTGGTACTGCCGCCCCGACACCTCGGCCAGCCGGTCCATCGCCTTCTGCACGAGATCGGGTGTGTGGAGGTGGAAGGGCGAGCTGGCCTCGCGGGCCTGGAAGGCGATGTCCGGGTTGTGAGAGGTGCCGCGGATGAACGGATGCTCTGGCGACAGGGAGCGGGCCCGATGCGCCCGGACCAGCTGTTCCGGGACCATCGCCCGGAGGTCATCGTCGGAGAGCAGCTCGATGATGTTCAGCTCGTGCGAGGTTCGGAACCCGTCGAAGCAGTGGACGAACGGCACCCTGGACTCCAGGGTGGCGGCCTCCGCCACCACCGCCAGGTCGTGAGCCTCCTGGACGGACGACGACGACAGCATGGCGAACCCCGTCTGGCGCACCGCCATCACGTCGGAGTGATCCCCAAAGATCGAGAGCGCCTGCCCGGCAACGGCGCGCGCGGCGACGTGGATCACGGTCGAGGTCAGCTCCCCGGCCACCTTGTACATGTCCGGGATCATGAGGAGGAGTCCCTGGGAGGCGGTGAACGTGGTGGCCATCGCCCCGCCCTGGAGCGCACCGTGAAGCGCTCCGGCCGCGCCCCCCTCACTCTGCATCTCGATGACGGCCGGTGTGCTCCCCCAGACATTCGGCTGCCCCTTGCTCGACCACTCGTCGGCCAGCTCCGCCATCGCGGAGGCGGGGGTGATGGGATAGATGCAGCAGACCTCGTTCAGCCGGTAGGCCGCCGAGGCCGCCGCCTCGTTTCCGTCAACGATCACGCGCATCAGACCGGCTCCGGCACCAACTCGATGGCATGGACCGGACACTGCTCGAAGCAGCTTCCACAGCCGGTGCAGCGGTCGTAGTCGAAGCGATAGCGGAGCCCCGGACCCAGCTTGACCACCGCGTCCTCGGGGCAGGCCCCCAGGCAGCCGTCGCACTCGAAGCAGTTGCCACAGGAGAGGCAACGCCGGGCCTCGAAAGCGGCCTCGGTGCCGCTGAGCCCCCCCACCACCTCGGTGAAGTCGGCAACCCGCTGGCTGGCCGCCAGCACCGGCTGGCGCCGCTGCAGAGCGTCTCCGAAGTACCAGAGGTGAAGGCGATCGAAGGTGGCCTCGCTGTGCTTGGGGGAGACCCCCGGTGTCGACCCCCGCAGCCAGGCGTCGATGTGGCGAGCCGCCTTCTTGCCGTGGCCAACTCCCACCGTCACGGTTCGCTCGGCCGGCACCATGTCGCCGCCGGCGAAGATGCCGGGGGCTCCGGTCATCATCGAGTCGGACACCACGACGGTGCCGTCCTTCTTCATCTCCACCCCAGGCACCGAGCTCAGGAACTCAGTGTCGCTGTCCTGGCCCAGCGCCAAGATCACGGTGTCCGCCGCCAGCTCCTGGTATCGGCCGGTGGGCTGGGGGAAGCCGGACTCGTCGAGCTCCATCTCCTCCACCGTGAGCGATGGGCCATCGAAGGCGGTGATCGTCCGCAGCCAGTTGATGCGAACGCCCTCACGCTCGGCATCAACCGCCTCCTCCTCGTGAGCGGGCATCTGCGCCCGGGTCCTGCGGTACACGATGAGGGCCTCATCCGCCCCCAGGCGCCGGGCGGTGCGGGCGGCGTCCATGGCGGTGTTGCCCCCGCCGTATACCGCGACCCTGCGCCCGATCACCGGGCGCTCGCCCGAAGCGACGCTCCGCAGAAAGGCGATGGCGTCGACGATCCGGCCGGCGTCCCGCGCCGGAATGTCCACGTGCTTGGAGAGGTGCGCCCCCACCGCCACGAAGACGGCGTCGAAGCCTCCTTCGCGCCGTTCGGCCTCAAGGTCCAGCACGTGGTGCCCGGTGACGATCCGCACCCCGAGACCCCTGATCCGCTCCACCTCCGCGTCCAGGACCTCGCGGGGCAGGCGATATGCGGGGATGCCGTACCTCATCATCCCCCCCGGCTCCTCCCCGGCGTCGAGAATCTCCACCTCGTGCCCGCGGAGCGCCAGGTGATAGGCGGCGGACAGCCCACTGGGGCCTGACCCGACCACCAGGACTCGCTTGCCGGTGCGATGCTCCGGCCGAGCAAACGCCCACCCCGACTCCAGGGCCAGATCGCCGAGGTGCCGCTCCACCGCGTGGATGGAGACCGCGCTGTCGAGTTCCGCCCGATTGCAGACCGACTCACAGGGGTGGTAGCAGACCCGGCCATGTATCGCCGGCATGGGGTTGTCGGCCACCAGGGTCCGCCACGCCTCTTCGGGCCGACCGGCCTCCACATGGGCCAGCCAGGCCTGGATGTTCTCACCGGCTGGGCAGCCCACGTTGCAGGGCGGCAGCAGGTCCACGTACACCGGCCTTCGAGTCCGGACGGGACCGGCCATGACCTGCCCGTGGGCCAGGTCCGGCAGCCGCGTCAGATCCTCCGCGCTCACCGGGAGAACCCGCTGCGGGGCTGCC
>DAHUYV010000036.1 GCA_027306885.1 Candidatus Dormiibacterota bacterium | reverse complement strand
GATCGGACCGCCCGGGACCACCTCGGTGGAGTACCCGGCCACCGGCGCCACCAGCTGGTTGTGGACCCCGGTCGTGACCAGGGGGCCGCTGTGGAAGAAGCGCGAGCTGAAGTTGGTCCGGTTCATGGGGGGCAGCACCAGTCCGACCAGGCCGATCACCACCGCCGAGATCAGCACCAGCCCCATGCCCGAGCGGGGCACGGGCCGGTCAGGCGCCACCTTGCGCCAGCGCGCGAGTCGGCGGTCCTGGTTGGTCCAGCCCACCAGGGCAGCGCCGCAGACCACAGCGCCGAGCACGGGCCAGAGTGCGGCCCCCTGCAGGTCGGGGACGACGTTCACCAGGTCGGCGGTGACCAGCACCATCGGCGCGGCGCACGCCAGCACCCCGGAGCGCTCCCGCAGCGCCATCCAGCCGATCCAGGCCCCAGATCCCCAGCACGCCGTCAGAAGGGCCAGCGCCTCGAAGTTGGCCGGTGCCTTCCCGGCCATCTCGGCCGAGAGCGTGGTAAAAGGACTGGCGTTGCCTCCAAAGGCGTTGGCCGTCGCCGCCGACAGCACCAGCAGCACCGGCACGGTCACGACGAGCAGCGCCCCGAGGCCGAGCGCCCGCCAGGGCAGCCTTCGGCCCATCGCCCCCGCCACCAGCGCCCCCGACGCCGCGGCGAGAGCCGCCGTCCCCCCGAGGTGCGCCAGCACATTGGAGGCCAGGGTGGCGCCGCATTCCAGGCCCAGCAGGACCGCCAGCAGCGGGCCGGCGGCAGCCACCCACCCTGGGGAGAACGCGGGGTCCCGGCGCCGCGACGGGCGGAGGTCGGGAATCAGGGCCGCCGCACCCAGGACCGCCAGCAGCACCAGAAGGATGGTGCTGAGGTCAGCCAACGGCTCGCCTCCAGACCTGGTCCAGCCGCCCCAGGTCGTCTCCGCGCCTTATCGCCCAGAAGTCGAGGACCAGGCGCCACTGGGCGGGGATGCGGGTGAAGGCGGGCTCGCGGCCGAAGCTGGCGGGGTCGACGAAGATCGCCACCGCGCGCCGCCCCGGCTGGGAGCTGGTGGCGACCGCCTCCACCCACTGCCCCGAGGGGTCCGAGGTGACGACGACCACGCTGCCCCGGGAACGCCAGGCCGGCAGGTGCCGGGGCAGGAGCTGGCCCAGCGGGAACTGGCCGTCGGCCTGGCACAGGGCCAGCGCCTCCATGACCAGCTGGTCCTGGGAGTCGCCTCGGCCGGCCGGGACCCAGGTCTCCTTCCGCCCCGTCCCCAGCAGCGCCACCGCCCGCCCGCGCCGGAGCGCGGCGTGGGCGACCGAGGCAGCCATGGTGACGGCGTACTCCAGGGAGCTCTCCGGTGCCTCCCCGGCCTGGATCCCGCGGCGAAGGTCGAGCACCACCATCAGGTCGGCACCCTCCTCGGCGTCGAAGGTTCGGCTCATCAGGCGGCCCTGGCGGGCGGTCGAGATCCAGTGGATCCGGTTGATCCCGTCCGCCGGATCATGCTCCCTCACCCCAGAGGCGCTGGGGGGGAGGTCCCGGGGACGGCCCCCCCGCTCGCTCTCCAGCCCGGCCCGGGCTCCTGCGAAGGCGAGATCGGGCAGGGGGTGCACGGCGGGGAATACCAGCACTGAGCCGTGGGCCGGGAACCGAACTGTCCGCTGGAACAGCCCGAACGGGTCGGACACCTGCACGTCGGTCGGCCCCAGCTGGTACCGCCCCCTCGCTTGAAGGCGAAGCTCCTGATCCCAGCGGGCGATCTGGTGGGGGCCAAGGGACACCCCGACCTCTCCGGCCTGCCCGGGCAGCCCGGAGCGGTCCACCACCTCGGCCATGGGGATCGGCAGCCCGGAGGTGTTGCTGAGCGTGAAACGCTGGGCGAAGAGCTCTCCCACCATGTGCCGGGTGTCGGGAGCCACCCGGGAGAAGGAGAGGTGTCGCTCGGTCCACAAGCTCCAGGCGAGGGCCAGAAGGACCAGCAAAGCCGCTGCGTACACCGGCAGGAAGGCCAGGGAGACGCCGTTGATGTAGGCGAAGAACCCACAGACCACCACCACCGCCAGCAGGGAGGCGCGGGCCACCGATGCGAGCTCAGACCCGGCGGCGGCGCGCGGTCATCGCCTCAGCTGGCGACGCGGCGTCCGGCCACCGGCACCGGCTCGTCCTGGAGGATCTCGTCCAGCACCGCCCTGGCGGTGACCCCGCGGAGCTCGGCGTTGGCCCGGACCACCAGGCGGTGCAGCAGCACCGATGGAGCCAGAAATTTGATGTCGTCGGGGCTGACGTAGTCACGTCCGCGCAGCAGGGCGTAGGCCTGACCGGCGTGGAGCAGGCCGAGGCTGGCCCGGGCGCTGGCCCCCAGCGAGAGGTCGGGATGGGCCCGGGTACGCTGAACCAGCCGCACCAGATAGCTCTTGAGCTCGGGATCCACGTGCACCGCTGCCGCGGCCTGCCGCAGCAGCGGCAGCTCCTCTGGGGAGGTTACGGCCCGGAGGTCGTCGAGGGGGGAGGAGAGCCCGAAGCGGTCGAGGATCTCCAACTCCCCGGCGAGATCGGCGTAGCCGAGGGACACCCGCACCAGGAAGCGATCAACCTGAGCTTCGGGCAGCGGGAAGGTCCCCTGGTACTCGATCGGATTCTGAGTCGCCAGGACCACGAACGGGTCGGGGAGGGCGTGGGTCTTCCCATCAATCGTGACCTGGCGCTCCTCCATCGCCTCCAGAAGCGCCGACTGGGTCTTGGGGGTGGCGCGGTTGATCTCGTCAGCCAACAGAACCTGGGTGAAGACGGGCCCCTTGCGGAACTCGAAGGCGCCCTGCGAGGGGAGGTAGATGTTGGCTCCGGTGATGTCGCCGGGCAGGAGGTCAGGCGTGAACTGCACCCGGTCGAACTGGCATCCGGTGGCCCGGGCCAGGGCCTTGGCGAGCATCGTCTTGCCGACCCCGGGCACGTCCTCGATCAGGACATGGCCCCCGACCAGCCAGGCCACAGTGCACATCTCGATCTGAAGCCGGTTGCCCACGATGACCGTGCTCACGGCGTCCGCAAGCCTGCGGATCGTGGCCGTTGCGCTGCCTTCCACCCGGAGCTCCCTTCGCTCGCAGTCGGCCGGCTCGCGGCCGGACTCAGGCGGCAGTATAAGTCGAGACGGTCCGAGGGCAGACTTGCGGAAGCCTCAGAGGCGCTCGACCCGTCCCAGGTCGAGCACGAACACCGTGGCCCGGCCGATCTCGACCTCGACGTCGGCGCCCTGGTCTGCGCCGCCGCGGACCCGCGAGGCTCCCAGCTGCTCGTGCCGGGGGCGGCAGACGGTCCTCAAGGTCCGTACCGCCTCCTCCACCAGGCTGTCGTCGGTGCCCATCAGCAAGAGCGAGTTCTTGCGCTGAAGGAACCCCCCTTCGCTGTTGAGGCGGGTGACCGAGAACCCCTGCTGTCCCAGAGCCTCGATCGACCGAGCCGCGTCCTGCTCGTGGACCACCGCTACCAGCAGCTTCAAACGGCTCTCCTCGGTTGCAGGCGGGCCCGGGCCAGCTCCAGGCAGTCACGGGCCACCGCGTCGGGACTCCGGTCGGCCGACACCAGCACTGCTCGCTCGGGAAAACGCCGGGCCACCTCCAGGTACCCGGCTCGGACCTTCTCATGGTACGTGTTCGGCTCGGATTCCAGCCGGTCGAGGGAGGGCCGGCCCTCGCGGCGGCCTCGGGCGGCGGAGATCTCTAGGTCGAGGATCAGGGTGAGGTCGGGCCGGAGGTCGGCACCGCAGATGCGGTGCAGTTCGAGGATCGCCTCCCAGGGGATGGACCGCGCGCCCTGGTAGACGAGGCTGGAGTCGATGTAGCGGTCGGAGATCACGACCGCCCCCGACTCCAGCGCCGGTCGCACCACCTCCGCGGTCAGCTGGACCCGTCCGGCGAGGAAGAGGGCGGTCTCCGCCCAGCCCTCCAGCGCCCAGTCGGCGGCGGGCTCCAGCAGCAGCGCTCGCAGCCGCTCACCCAGCGCTGTGGTTCCGGGGTCGCGGACCACCTGCACTTGATGGCCGTCGCGGCTCAGGCTCTCGGCAAGCTGGCCGGCCTGGGTCGTTTTCCCCGACCCATCAACCCCCTCCACCGAGATGAAGAAGCCTGGGAGAGCATCTGCGGCGAGCGCCCCTCCGGTGCCCGCCACCTAGGAGGCCTGGCTGGAGGGGTAGATTCGCAGCCGGCGGCGCGGCTCCCGCCCCGTGCTGCGCGCGACCAGCTCGCTCTCTTCCACCAGCTGATGCTGTAGCCGGCGGATGTAGGCGTTCTGGGGGGAGAGCTCCACCGAAGTCCCCTGGCGTGCCTGCTCGATCCCGGCCCGCGCTTCGCGCAGCGCGGCGTCGGTGGGGTCCACCGGCTCCAGGCTGTACAGCTGCGAGAGGAAGTTGCGCACCTGGGCGACGGTGTTGCTGCGGAGGATAGAGATCGGGATGCCTTCCGCCTCAGCGGTCCGGAGGGGCGAGTCGCGGCGGCGGTAGTAGTTCTTCAGGGTCAGCACCATGTCGGCGTCGTCCACATGATGCTGGATCCGCACCGGGACCTTCAGCTCGCGCACCGCCTGCTCCAGGTAAACCCGGGAGACCCCGTAGGGGAAGACCGAGGTGGTGTTCCCGGTGGCGCCTTCGGGAATGGACGCCAGGGAGAGACTGCGCCGCCCACCGGGGAAAGGGGAGGGCTCCCCCTCAAAGAGCTCTCGCGAACCCCTGTCGTCGAAGGGGCTCGGTTCGACCAGTCTGGTGGTGAGGCCCTGGCCGTCGCGCATCTCCCGGAGCTGGGCGGGGTGGGGCCGGCCCCGGAGGGCGTCGTCGACCACGTCCGCCAGGGGCATGTGGACGGTGACCCGGTGGCGGTCCATGATCTCCACCAGAGCGTCGAACGTGGGCGGCGCCTTGCGCTCCAGCACCGACTTCTGGGTGCCGCGCCGGCGGGCCTCCTCGTCGGAGAGGGTCACGGTTTGGATCCCGCCCAGCAGGTCGTTCAGCGTGGGGTTGACCAGGAGGTTGTCCAAAGTGTTGCCGTGGGCGGTGCCCACCAGTTGCACCCCGCGCTCGGCGATGGTGCGGGCGGCCGCCGCCTCCAGTTCGGTGCCGATCTCGTCGATCACGATCACCTCAGGCATGTGGTTCTCCACCGCCTCGATCATCACCGAGTGCTGGAGCTCCGGTCGGGCCACCTGCATGCGCCGGGCCCGCCCGATTCCGTGGTGGGGGATGTCGCCGTCGCCGGCGATCTCGTTGCTGGTGTCCACCACCACCACCCGCTTGCGACTCTCATCGGCGAGAATCCTCGCCACCTCGCGGAGCATGGTGGTCTTGCCCACCCCGGGCTTGCCCAGCAGCAGGAGGCTCTGTCCGCTCACCACGATGTCCCGGATGATCTCCACCCGGCCGGTGACGGCCCGTCCCACCCGGCAGGTGAGCCCGACGATCTCCCCCTCGCGGTTGCGGATCGCCGAGATCCGGTGCAGGGTGCGAGCGATCCCCGCCCGGTTGTCGCCCCCGAAGTCCCCCAGGCGGCCGGTGACGTATTCGATGTCCGCCTTCGACACTGGCTCCCGAGCGAGTATCACCTCCCTGCCGTCGAAGCGCGCCTCGGGCTCCCGGCCAAGGTCCAGGACGATCTCCAGCAGGTCACCGAGGTTGTCCGGCAGCGCCTCGATCGCGGCGCGGATCGGCGCCGGGAGGGTGCCAACCAGCAGGGCCAGCTCTTCTCCGAAGGTGGGGCCGAAGGAGCCTCCGCCTGCGTTCAGCCCCCTGCCCTCAGCGCTACGCATCCCCCTCGCCGGCTGCACGGCATCCTAGGCCAGCTCCCTCCGACGACCGCGAGCGGGGCCGCTGACCGTGAAGCACGCATCCCGACATCCGCTCACGGCTGGAATATAGCGCACCCGATCACCCCGGGTCGCCGCCGCTTTCACGACTCCGCAGCCCCCCTGGCCTGCACCACCGGCATCGCCCCGGCCAGAGCCCGCTTGGCCTCCGCGGGGCGGCGGGCCCGGAGCTTGACCGGCAGGTCCTTGACCATGAGCAGCTGGGTCGCGACCGGCTCGAATCCTCGAGCGACCGCGGCCCGGGCCAGCTCCCCGTCGTAATGGCGCAGTAGGCAGATCGTGGGGCCGGCCGGGATCTGCCCGAGCAGGCCGTGCATCGCCTCAACCGCCAGCTCGCCCTCCCTCGGGTCCAGCATCATGCTCAGATGGGTCGGACGAGCGCGGGAGGGCCCCCGCACCCCGGCCCAGGCCACCACCTCAGAGCCCCTCTCGATGACGTAGTGCCGCGAGTCGCCACTGCGGGCGTCGAGCCGGCCCAGCCAGCCCAGCTGGAACGTCGCCCTCCACTGCTTGAAAGTTGGGGCCTCGATGGCCGCCACGGCGTGGGGAGCGGTGCGCAGGTAGAGGAGGTGGACGCCGAGCAGGTGCTCCCGGCGGGCGGGCAGCCACGGACTGGAGGTGCGTCCGGGCGGCTTGGGCAGCTCTCGAAACCGAATCTGCTCGGTCGCGTACGGCTGGAAACCCTCCTCTCGGAGCAGGCCCGCCAGGGGGTGGCCCTCGGGGATGCGGACCAGAAACCGGGTCACGCCACGCTCCAACCCCTCGCGGAAGAGGTGCTGGAGCAGGGGAACCCCGGCGAAATGGCCGTCAGCGCTGGGGTCCAGGCAGAGGTTCAGAACCTGCCAGGCCCTCCCCCCGGTGGCCGCTTCCGCCTGCACGAAGCCGATGATCCGGCCCTGTTCCTCAGCCACATACAGCTGGTCGCCGACGTCGGCGAGGGGCATGAGGGCGGAGAGGCTCTTGGTCAAGATCGACCAGGCCCGAGCCAGCGCGGCCCCGGGCACCGGGCTCTGCGGCCCCGCCGCCGCCAGCTGCCGGCTCATCTCCTCCTCCACCGCCAGAGTCGTCCGGTAGAGGGAGTCCACCTGGCTGAGATCTCGGTAGCTGGCCGACCTCACCTGCATCACCTGATCTTCCTACGACACCGGGCCCGACCGTTCAGAGCATCTTGAGGAACATGCGGTGGAGCCGCGGGTCCCCGGTGATCTCCGGGTGGAAGGTGAGCGCGAGGTGCCGGCCCTGGCGGACTGCGGCGGGCTCATCGCGATAGGTGGCGAGCACCTCGACCTCGGGCCCGACCTCCTCGATGGCCGGGGCGCGGATGAACGCCACCAAAACTGGCGGCTCGCCCACCGCCGGGATGTCCAGCAGCACCTCCGCCGACTCGCGCTGTCGCCCGAAGGCGTTGCGTCGGACCACGATATCCAACAGGCCGAGGCGCACCTGGTCGGTCAGACCGTCACGGATCTCGCGGGCCGCGAGGATTGTCCCGGCGCAGGTGGTCATGGCGGCCATCCCCCTGGCGAAGGCCTCCTGCAGCGGACCCAGCAGGTCGAAGCGCTGGATCAATCGACTCATGGTGGTGCTCTCGCCGCCGGGGATCACCAGCGCCCGGAGGCCCTCGAGGTCCGCGGGCAGCCGCACCGCGCGCACCTCAGCGCCGCATCTCTCCAGGATCTCCCGATGCTCGCGGACGTCCCCCTGGAGGGCCAGGACCCCGATCTCGGCCGGGCTCAACCGAGCCGCCGCCAGGGGCTCAGATGCCCCTCACCGCCAGCAGCTCCTCCGGCCGCAGGCTGGAAGTGCTGATCCCCACCATCGGCTCCCCAAGGTTCTCGCTGACTTCAGCCAGGATCTCCGGCTTGTCGTAGTAGGTGGTGGCCTGGACGATGGCCTGGGCACGGCGCAGGGGATCCCCGCTCTTGAAGATCCCGCTGCCGACGAAGTTCCCGTCGCAGCCGAGCTGCATCATGAGCGCCGCGTCCGCCGGGGTGGCAATCCCCCCGGCCGAGAAGTTCACCACCGGCAGCTTGCCGGCCTCGGACACCTCCCGCACCAGCTCCAGCGACGCTCCCAACTCCTTGGCGGCGCTGGCCAGCTCATCGGAGCGCAGACCATGCAGCCGGCGGATCCCCTGGCTCACCGCGCGCATGTGCCGGACCGCCTCGACCACGTCGCCGGTGCCCGCCTCCCCCTTGGTGCGGATCATCGCCGCCCCCTCGGAGATGCGCCGCAGCGCCTCGCCCAGATCGCGCGCCCCACACACGAACGGGGTCTTGAACTGCCACTTGTCGACGTGGTTCTCCTCGTCCGCCATGGTGAGAACCTCGGACTCGTCGATGTAGTCGATCCCGAGCGCCTCCAGGATCTGGGCCTCGACGAAGTGCCCGATCCGGCACTTGGCCATCACCGGGATCGAGACGGCTCCCATGATCGCCTTGATCAGCCCCGGGTCGCTCATCCGGGCCACCCCGCCCTGGGCGCGGATGTCGGCTGGGACTCGCTCCAGCGCCATGACCGCCACGGCCCCCGCCTCCTGGGCGAGCTCGGCCTGGTCGGGCGTCACCACGTCCATGATCACGCCGCCCTTCAGCATCTCGGCCAGGCCGCGCTTGATCCTCGCCGTCCCGGTCTCTACGTGTCCGTTCTGAGCCATATCGATTCTTTCGGACCAGTGCCCCAGTCCGCTCCCAAACAAGTTCGCCGCCGGCCCTGATTCTACGGCTCTGGCTGGCAGGTCGAACTTTGCCTGTGCCCACCAGAGTGGCCCGGTCCCGGCTGCGGTACCCTCCGGGGGGCCGCCATGGCGCAGTGGTAGCGCAGGGGCCTTTTAAGCCCAGGGTCGCAGGTTCGAATCCTGCTGGCGGCACCACGTCAGCATTCCGGCCACTCATTCGGGCCGGGCAAGGGGTGCCCGGGGCCGGAGCGTCGGGAGGAGGCGAAGGGCCGCCGCTGGTTTCGGGGGCCACGGCCAGAGGCGCAGCAGGTGCTCGCCCCGGGTCAGACCGGCGTGCTTCCGGCCGTCGTGGCCGTCGACCGTCCGCCGCGCGGGCAGGGCCTGCCTGGTCAGCATCCAGTGGTGAAGAGGGCGGTTGGCTTGGCGCAGACGACACGCTCTGGACGACCTGAGACAGGGGCCATCGCCGGAGGGGAGCTACCTGGTGGCGGGTCGGTTTGCCCAACCGGATGCACACCTGGGACGGCGCCCCAACAAAGGGAGCACCTCGGATTTGGGAGATGGGAGCATGCCGCCGGCTCCAACCCTTCCGTGGGCCATCGGGCCCCCCGTCTCGAGATAAGAATGGCGGCGCGTCGATATTGATGGGGCCATACGCTTTCTTGTTGCTCTTGGTTTCCTGATGGCTGGGGGCATTCCCTGCGCCCACGGTTACTGCGGGGGAGCGTTGTTCTTCAGGGCGCCACGATCAGACGGCTGGGTCGCATACCCGCTGCCAGGCTGGAAGCTGGGGTCGATCAGCGCCCTTCAGGAACTCCTCGTCTGGTGTGACCTCACTTGCGGACTCAAACTGACCCACCCCGCGGCCCTGATGGCAGGTACTCGGTAGCCAGAGTCTCTACAACGCCCCGGGGCGGTTCACATTGCCCTTGGGACCGTGGTGCCGGATCTCGTGACGACGCGGGCTCGGCAAGCAGCCTCAGGGTAAACTGGCCCGCTGGTCTAGCGGCATGGAGGTGTGGCTGAAATGCGCGTCCCGTTGAGCGTCCTGGAGTTCCGCGACCGCGCCGCCGCGTACTTTGGCGACGTGGAGGCGGTGGTGGACGGCGACAAGGTCTTCACCTACGCGGAGTACGCCGAGCGAAGCCATCGGTTGGCCAATGCGTTGCGCGGATTGGGGGTGGGAGCCGGAGACCGAGTCAGCTTCATC
>DAHUYV010000033.1 GCA_027306885.1 Candidatus Dormiibacterota bacterium | reverse complement strand
CGCCCACAGCCTCTCGGTGGGCGGGTCGATCCTGCTGCTGGGACCGTCACTCTTCATCGCCGGGGTGGCGCTGGCGCTGGTGTACCAGCGGACCCGCTCCCTCTACCCGGGGATGGCCCTGCACGCCTCCTTCAACCTGATCGCCGTGATCCTGATCTTCCTCACCTCGACGGCGTCCAACTGCCACTGACCCAATGTGACGAGACCGTCAATCCCCGTTCCGGAACCTTGTGGCCCGAGTAAAATAACGGTGGCTGGAAGGAGAGGCCAGAAGCCTACTGACACACGGCCCTGTGGACGTAGGGCCATGGGCTAGGGGTGTCGGACCTCCATTGGTGGAGGATGGTTTGGGCCAAGTAGAAGTGCGAGGTGCGCCAGAGAGGCCAGGCGCCGAAACGCCGACGCCCCATCCCTGGCGCCGGTCGGAAAGTGTGCTCGCGTTCGGTGAGCGGACTCCTCGCCCTTTTGTCCCCGGACCGCGGCGGCGCCGATGGGACCTCCGCCGTGCCCTGCTTCCGCTACTGGCGGTCGCGGTCCTGCTCTCCGCTCCCATCATCGCGATCGACTCGGCGCTGAGCCCCACCACCTCGCTCTTCAGTTCGACAGCGGCTTCCCAGCAGGTCACCCTCAGAGAGCCGCCACCCACCTCCACCTCGAGCGCGGCCGTGGCCCCGAAGGTGGGGTCTACCCCATCGCCAACCCCGACCTCCGCTGCCCCGGCGGCGCCCAGTGCGACTACGACTTCAAACCCGACGGCGACCCCCAGTCCCACGGGGACCCCAAGTCCGACGCCGAGTCCCAGTCCAAGCCCGGCGGCGACGCCCAGTCCATCGGCTAACCCCTCACCCAGCCCGAGCGCCAGCTGATGGCGGCGCATGTGGGGACGCCAGCCAAGCGCCGCCACCCAGTGGCGAAGGCGGTCCAATGGGTCCTAGCCGCGGTCGTGATTGTGCTCGTGGTTCTGGCGCTCTTCCTAGCGGTCTCCCTACGCCACGGAGCCAACGGCGCCACCACCTTGTTCGGCCGTCCCATCTACTCGGTGGACAGCGGTTCGATGGCCCCGACTTTCAACACCGGCGACCTCATCATCGACAACACAATATCCGCGGCCGCCGCCGCGCACCTGCGCAAGGGCCAGATCATCACCTTCCAGGCGACTCCGGCAGCGGGTACTTCGACTGGCCTGGTAATTACGCACCGAATCTACGCGGTGCTGACAGGGCCCGCCGTCGCCGAAGCGAAGACGGTCGAGTATCGGACTAAAGGGGACGCCAACAATGCCCCGGACGTTGGGTTGGTGCAGCCTTCACAAATCTTGGGAATCTACCGAGGGGAGCGCATCCCTTACGGGGGGTACCTTCTCAGCGCACTACACCAGCCGATCACGTTCGTGGTACTGATCATGATCGTCGTGGTCTACGTGGCAGAGGAGTTGATCCGGACAAAGTGGGTTGCCCTCGGAGAGCAGGACGCCCAGGGCAAGCGGGCCCAGTCCAACCGGTAGGGTGGACTCTGAGGGCTACACATCGCCTATGAGTGCGTGCAGACGGGTGGTATTAGGGAGGGACAGCCACTGACGAATGCGACTCCAAGTCAACGCTGAGTCCGCAATTCTTGCGGACGCGAACACGACCAACGGAAGGAAGGGAAGACAACGATGAATCTATTCACTAAGCGCTTCGGGCTGGTGCTCGCTGGCGTAGTGGGGGTTGGCGCCATCGCCGCGCTGGCGATTGGCGCTAGCTTTGCTCTTTTCAGTGCGACCTCTGCTGGAGCGAGTCAGACATTCACCGCAGGCACGGTGAGTCTGAACAGCCCCACCACGGGCACGTGCACCGTCGGCAACCTAGAGCCGGGAGACACAGGCAACTGCAACTTCACCGTGATGTACGGGGGCAGCCTGCCTGCTTACATCGGTGCTGAAGCGACCGCTAACGGAGTCCTCGCGCCCGAGCTCTCGTTCACAATCGATGGTACGGCATTGGGGTCCAACCCTGTGCTCATAGGTAATAGTGTCGCCGGGTCAACCCTGGACCCAAATGGTGAGACTTTCACAGCGGTCGTGGGGTATGCGCTCTCCGCGGCTGCCGACAACTCGTACCAGGCGCAATCGGCCGTTGTCACGGTCACGTTCTACGCGGTGCAGTGCTCCAATAACGAATATGGCTCTAGCGCTCGCAATGAGACTTGCAGCGGAACGCCTGCGACTTGGGCCAATGCACCAGGAGTCCTCTACAACAGCCGGATCGATTACCCTGCGTACACCGCGTCCATGGCGTACTACGCAACTCAACTTGGCGAGCTCGGGAACGAAGTCAATCTAGCCAACGGTGGCGGGTACCTCAATAACGTGGTAGTCGACATGGCCAACTTCGACACAACTGCGGGGACAATGAACATCACGTTCAACATCTACAATCCAGGCTCGGGCGGCCTGCCCGGCAGCTTGATAGCAAGCGACACTCAGCTTTTCTCGATCCCGGCAGCGCCGAATGGGGGTTACGGCTCGCCCTACTGCACGACGGGCCCGGGTGCTGGCAATCCGTATTGTGGCATCGGCAACTTCAGCATTACCTTCGACTTTGCATCTCAGAATGTCACGCTCCCAGGCACAGTAATCTACGGGATTCAGTACGATGATCCCCAAAATGCTGTTGATGGTGGGGTGAATGTCCAACTGTCGACCGAGCCCACCCATGTGAGTGTCGGCTCAGATACTAACCAAGGGTACGTGTTCGCGGCGTTGTTTCCGTCGTTTGCTTACAACGATGTAGGTCCTGGCGAAGTCACTGCCAACACAGTGACAACGACGTTTGCCCAGGTCAGCACTGCTGTGAGCGGCAACTATGGCATGTACCCCTACATTCCTGCCGTGCAGTTCAATTCCTAGAACGGATGATTGCCCGTCTGAACTTAGCTCAGCGGGTGGTGATGGGCATGGAGCCCAACCCGCGATGACGACTATCTGACCCGGGGCCCGGGGGGGCTGGCGGCTTGGGGCCGCCAGCCCCCAATTCGCGCTAGTACAAGAGCGAATCGATTGGACGTGGAGAAGGGAATAACGTGGCGAGTGGCTGGCGGCGCGTGTGGGACGCCCTGGGACTGCGGCCTAGTCAGTTTCCCACCGCTCATCACCGAGTACTGCTTTCCGCTGCCCTGGCCTGCGCGGGCCTGCTCAGTGTCGGGGTCGGGTCGGTAGCCGCGCTCACCGCGGCCCCCGTGTCCGCCTCTGGCCTTACGATCTGCGGGTCGAGGTTGTCGCTTCAGCCTGGCGACTCCGGAACCTGCACGAACACCGTCACCTGGTCCGGCGCCAGCTCGTACAGCGGCCCAGTCGACGTGGCCCTCGACGTGTCCACTCAGGCCCACTCCTCTGGATCCCCGTTGCGGCCCGGCGTTGGCACCGAGGCGCTCCTCGATGGCACGCCGACCGGCCTGCAGGTCACGGTCACCGACAGCACCGGCAGCACCTACGGCATCGGCACGGTCTCCTGCTACGCATCCGCTCCGCCGAGCGCCTCGGCCGCCCCGCCCCACGCGGCGTACTGCCAGAGCTCGGACCAGAACCAGAAGGTGGCCACCTCCCAGCCAACGGGGTACAGCGACACCTTCACCGTGCACTGGTCGCTGCCGCTGGCCGCCGGCAACCAGTATCAGGGCGGTGGCGCCACCGTCACCCTGGGGGCCGTGCTCACCGGCACCGCCTCGGGGGCGGTCCTCGGGGCCAGCACCCAGCAGGGCGGGGCGAGCACACCGGGCACCGGCGCCCAGCTGCCGGCGTACCTGAGCTGGGCACTGGTCCTGGTGGGGCTGGTGGCGATTCTGGTGGGCTCCTGGCTCTGGAGGAGGGAGCGCGGGCGGCTGGCTCGCTGAGCCGGACGCCGGCACTCCTCGCCGACCCCGATCCCGGCCGCTCTGCCACGGATCCCACTTCGGAGCGCCTTTTGGCAACCTCGATTCGCGGCGGGGGTGGCCGCTGAGGCCGGACGGTCGGGCGGTATCCTGGGGCGGTAGGCGGTCGGGAGTGGGCGGAGGTGTCGCCGATGGCGTCGGGAGGTCAGCGCGACGCGGGGGCAGACCTCCTGCTCCCCCAGCCGCCGGTCCGCTCCGGGGTGCCCGGCGAGGCGGAGGTGACCCGCCTCCTCACCGCGGCCGGCACCGACTTCCCCCGGTACGAGGTGCTGAAGGACCTCACCGATGAGCTGATCGACCTCTCCCTCAACTACCGCCAGAGCGGCCATCCCGGGGGCTCCCGCTCCAAGGTCCACCTCTTGCTGGCGCTGCTGCTGTCCGGCGCGATGCGCTGGGACCTGCGCCGGCCCTGGCTGCGCTTCTCCGACCGGTTCGTGCTCTCCGCCGGGCACACCGTGCCGCTGGTGTACGCGACGCTGGCACTCCTCAACGAGGGGCTCCGGGAGCGGCACCGGCAGACCGGCGACGAGAGGTACGCGTTCCCTGACGGTGGGCGGTGGGCCCTCACCTGGGAGCACCTCCTGGAGCTCCGCCACCGCGGCGGCCTGCCCGGCCACGCCGAGATGTCCGGCCGCACCCTCTTCCTCAAGTTCAACACCGGGCCGTCGGGGCACGGCACGGCGCCGGCGTCGGGGGAGGCGCTCGCCCTGCGCCTGGCCGGGGCGGAGGAGGTCAAGGTCTTCGCCGTGGAGGGCGAGGGCGGGCTGACCCCGGGCGGCAGCCACGAGGCCCGGGCCGCGGCGTTCGGGTTGGGGCTCTCCAACCTGGTCTTCCTGCTCGACTGGAACGACTTCGGCATCGACCCCCGCCCCCTCTCCAGCGTGGTGCACGGCACTCCCTCGGACTGGTTCGCCCCGTACGGCTGGCGAGTCGTGGGAGCGGAGCGCGGCTCGGAGTGGGACGACGTCACCCGGGCGGTGCTGGATGCGGCAGTCGGGGAGAACCCCCTCTCGACACCGACCGTGGCCTGGTTCAAGACCCGCAAGGGGAGGGGATACGGGAAGTACGACGCCTCCAGCCACGGTACCCCCTGGCCGCTCAACGCCAAGGAGTTCTGGGCCGTGCGCAAGCAGTTCATGGAGCGGTACGGGGTCGAGTACCAGGGGGTGGACCAGCCGGGTCCCGAGGACCCCCTGGAGCTGCGCTCCCAGGCGAGGGCCAACCTCCAGACGGCGATCGGCGTCCTGACCCGCGATGAGCAGCTGGTGGAGTGGCTGTCGGGCCGCCTCTGTGCCATCGGGGAGGGGGTGCCGGAGCGGCTCGCTGGCTCCCCCATGGGTTCCGGAGAGGTCTTCTCCGACAAGCGCATCTTCGATGTCGGCGAGTACCCGAGTGAGCTCTGGAAGAAGCCCGGGGAGAAGGCGCCCAACCGGGCGGCGCTGGGCGCCTGGGCGGCATATGTCAACTCCCTCTCCCGCCGCGACCACGGAAGGCCGCTGTTCATCGCCGCCTCGGCCGACCTCGCCGAGTCCACCAACCTCGCCGGCTTCGCCGCCGGCTCCCAGGGGATGGAGGGCTCGGGCTGGTACGAGCGGGAGAAGAACCCCAAGGGGGCGCTGCTGCCGACCGAGATCACCGAGTTCGGCAACGCCGGGCTCATGGCCGGGCTGGCGACGGTCAACCTGGCCGACGACCCGTTCTCCCGGTTCGACGGCTTCTGGGGCGCCTGCTCCACGTACGGCTCCTTCTCGTACCTCAAGTACGGGCCGATTCGACTCTTCAGCCAGCTGGCCCAGGACTGCGAGCTCAAGGTGGGCAAGCTGCTCTGGGTGGCCGGCCACTCCGGGCCCGAGACCGCCGAGGACTCGCGCACCCACTTCGGGATATACGAGCCCGGGGTCACCCAGATGTTCCCCGAGGGACAGGTGATCGACCTCCACCCCTGGGAGTACAACGAGGTGCCGGCGGTGCTGGCGGCGGCGCTCTCCGCCTCCGCCCCGGTGGTGGCCCTCCACCTTACCCGGCCGGCGGTGGAGATCCCCGACCGGGAGAAGCTGGGGATGCCCTCCCACCTGGAAGCGGCCCGGGGGGCGTACGTGCTGCGCCAGTACCGTCCCGGCGAGCCGAAGGGGGGCATGGTGCTGGTGCGGGGCACCGTCACCACCGCGAACCTGGTCTCGCTCCTGCCCGAGCTGGACCGCCGGGGGATCAACGTCAAGGTGGTGGCCGCCATCAGCCCCCAGCTGTTCCGGCTGCAGGACGAGGAGCGCCGGCGCTCGGTGATCGCCCCCACCGACATCCTCGACTCGATGGCGATCACCAACGGCGCGCTGCGGATGATGCGGGACTGGGCCGACCACCCCCTCTTCGAGGAGTACTCGCTCTTCCCCGACTGGGACCACAGGTGGCGCACCGGGGGGACCGTGGCGGAGGTGATGGAGGAGGCCCACCTGGACCCGGGGCACATCCTCGCCGCGCTGGAGCGCTTCGCCGCCGAGCGGGCGCAGCGGCTCTCCCGCCTCCGCTCCCTGCTCGACGGGGCCGGCTGACCCCGCCCTACGCCCCCCGGGCGAGCAGGGGCCGCCCGAGGGCCGCCGCCGCCGCGCCGCCGACCAGGAGGAACACCCCCGCCGCCCAGAGGAACTGACCCGGGGCGCCGTCCGGGGGGTTGCCGTGCAGGACCAGCTGGAAGCCGTTCTGCAGGTAGCTGAAGGGCAGCAGCTGGGCGACCCAGTACCGGGGCCCAACCGCGGGGACCCCGGTGAAGAGGCCCGAGAGGAACAGCATCGGGGCCAGCACCACCGCCAGCAGCAGCATCGCCTCGCCGGCGTTGTCGGTGAGGGTCGCCACCGCCAGCCCCAGCGCCCCGGAGAAGGCGAGGGTTCCGAGGGCCAGCAGCCAGGTGCTGACCACGGTCAGCGGGTCCGCCCGCTGGGCCAGCTCCAGCACCAGGATCATGAGGGTGGCCTGCAGGCAGTCCAGGAGCCAGCTGGCGAGGAACACCTCCAGCCCGACCCGCCAGGGCGCCAGGGGGAGGACCGCCAGCCGGTCCAGCCAGCCGGCGCCCCGGGAGCGGGTGAGGCTCACCCCGGTGCCTACCGTCCCCACCATCGCGATGAGGACGGTGAGCAGCATGGCGGCGAAGAACTGGGGCGCGCCGGTGAGCGCCAGGGGCAGCGCCAGCACCAGGGGGAAGAGCAGCTTGATCGCCAGCGCCCGGCGCCGGGCCAGAGCCGCCCGCAGCTCGAGCCGCCAGAGGCCGCCGGGGAGCCCCGGCCCCGCCCGGCGAGCGCTCTGGGCCACGGCCGCCGGCAGCCGCTCAGCCATCAAGGCTCCTTCCGGTGAGGCGAAGGAAGCAGTCGGCGAGCCCGGGCTCCCGCACCGAGAGGTCGACCAACTTGCGGTCCAGCTCTCCGATGCAGGCGAGAACGTCGGCCAGCAGCCCGTCGCGGCGGGTGGCCAGCACCGTGAACCCCCCCTCCACCTCGGCGACCCGCTCCACCCCCGCCACCCGGCGCAGGAGGTCGGCATCCACCCCGGCTCGGCAGCTGAGGTGGATCTCCCGCAGCCCCCCGACCGAGGCCAGCAGCTGATGAAGGGGCGCATCCTGGACCAAAAGCCCGTCGATGAGGAAGCCGACCCGGGTCGCCACCGCCTCGACGAACTCGGTGTCGTTGGTGGACACCACCGCGACCAGACCCCTTCGGCGGCGCTCGGCCAGGGTGTCGGCCAGCCAGCGCCGGCCCACCACGTCCAGGCCGAGGGTGGGCTCGTCGAGGATCAGGAGCTCGGGGTCGCCGAGGAGCGCCTCCGCCAGCAGCAGCCGGCGGCGCATCCCGTATGAGTACGAGCTGATCGGCTCCCCGGCCACCTCGGTCAGCTCGGCGTCGCGGAGGAGGGGCTCGGTGCTGGCCCCGCCCCGGACCCGAGCGAAGAACTGGAGGTTCTCCTCTCCGCTCAGCTCATCGACGTGGGCGGTGGCGTCGAAGACCACCCCGAGCCGCCCTCTGGCCCTCCTCGGGTCGGGCTTGCCGAACCAGAGCAGCTCCCCCGACTGATGGGGGCTGCGGGTACCGAGGCAGCGGACCAGGGTGGTCTTGCCGCTCCCGTTGGGGCCCACCAGCGCCAGCACCTCGCCGCCCTCTACCCGCAGGCTCACCGGCCCCACCCCCCGGCCGTTGCGGTATCGACGGGAGACCGCCTCCGCCAGGAGGACCGGAGTGGGCAACTCCCTCAGTCGATGAACTCGATGGCGGTCTGAGGAGTCACCTCGACCAGTCCCTTGGGCTCGGTGAAGGCCACCTGGAACACCACGATCTTCTGACCCACCTCGACCTGGTGCCCGACGATCCGGGACCGGACCAGGTTGCTGATGAATCCGGGGGCGCGCCGGTTGACCTTGCGCAGCACCACGCGCTGGGCCTCCGCCACCGGGCCCGGCGGCAATATGGGAGCCATCGCCTGAGTCTAGTTGTCCGCTCGAGGGGGCGTCGGCCCCACGGGAAGGCCCCGGTGCTGCATATTGCGACCATGAGAATTCTCCACCTGGCCGATGTCCACCTGGACGCGGCCTTCGCCGGCCTCGGAGCGGCGGTCGCCGGGCGCCGCCGCGAGGGGATCCGGGCCGCCTTCCAGCGCAGCGTGGAGCTGGCGATGGCGGAGCAGGTGGACGCCGTCACGATCGCCGGTGACCTGTACGAGGACGAGCGCGTCCGCCAGGACACCGCCGAGTTCCTCCGTCAGCAGCTGGGGCGCCTTCAGTGCCCGGTGCTGATCGCCCCGGGGAACCACGACTACTGGCATCCCGGGTCGCTGTACGCCACCCTCGCCTGGCCGGAGAACGTCACCATCTTCTCGGAGCCCTCCTTCACCCCGGTCGTGGTGGGGGGCGTCCGGATCTTCGGTGCGGGGCACCGCCAGCCCAAGGGCACCCAAAACCTGCTGAGCGGGGTCAAGGTGCCCAAGGGGGAGCGGGCGGTGGCGCTGTTCCACGGCTCCGAGCGCGCCCAGATGGCCTGGCAGGAGTCGGGAAAGGAGGACCACGCCCCCTTCTCGGAGGACGAACTGGGCCGTGCCGGCTTCGCCTACGCGCTGCTCGGCCACTTCCACACCCCGCGCCAGACCCAGCACCTGGTGTACCCCGGCAACCCCGAGCCGCTGACCTTCGGGGAGGTCGGGGAGAGGGGCCCGGTCCTGGTGGACCTGGAGCCGTCCCATCCCAAGTTGGAGACGAGGCCGGTGGCCAGCTACCATCTGGAGGATCAGGAGGTCGACGTCACCGGGTGCCAGCACTCCGAGGCGCTGGTCGAGAAGCTGGAGGCGGTGGTCCCCGCCTCTCCCACCGAGGGGGTGCGGATCAAGGTGGTGGGCGACCTGGCTCCCGGGGTCCGGATTGGAACCACCGACCTTCTGGCGCGCCTGCGCCGGGGCGACCGCTGTGTGGAGCTGGTGATGGAGGCGCGCCCGGCGCTCGACCTGGAGTCCCTGCGCCAGGCCCCCGACGCCCGCGGCCAGTTCGTCCGGGCCCTCATGGCTCGTCCCGACTTCGAGGGGGAGCTGGTGCAGGCGGCGCTGGTGGCCGGGCTCGACGCCCTGCGGGGGGAGGAGCCCCGGCTTCTGTGAGCAGGCTGGCCGGAAGCGGAGGTGGGGGTTGGTGAAGGTGCTGTCGGTCACCCTGGAGCGCTTCGGGGCACTTCGGGGCATCTACAACCTGGACCCCAAGATCACGGTCATCGTCGGCCCCAACGAGTCCGGCAAGAGCACGCTGCACACCGCCCTGCGGGTGGCTCTCGCCGGGGTCGACCTGCCCAGCCGGGGCCGGATGCCCAAGGGCACCGAGCAGGTGCTGCGCCACTTCCGCCCCTGGCGCGGGCGCAGCTTCACCGTGCAGGCCGAGGTGGAGCTGGGCAGCGGCAGGTACCGCTTCCTCCGCGACCTGGACCAGCCCGACAACTGCCAGGTGCTGGACCTGGTCCGGGGCGGTGACGTCACCAACCAGTTCCGACGCGGCCGCAACGTCGACGTGGCGGTGCCGCTGGGGATGGGCCGCGACGCCTTCCTGGCGGTCTCCACGGTGGCTCAGGACCAGATCCTGGAGATCAGCGCCAGCTCCCTGCAGGCCGACCTGCAGCGGGCCTCCGCCACCTCCGGCGCCGGCTCGACGGTGAGCGCCGCCATTGAGGCGCTGCGCCGCTGGCGCCAGGACCACCTGCGCACCGAGCGCACCACCAGCCGACCGATGGACAACGTGGTCAAGCAGCTCGACGAGACGCAGGTGGCGCTGGACCGGGCCCGGCAGGCTCGCTCCCAGCTGTCCGAGGAGCTGGCCAGCCGCGACGAGCTGCGGGCCAGGGAGGCGGCGGCGGCCCACGCCGCAGGCGCCGCCGAGGGGACCTGGAAGGCCGCCGAGCTGGCCGAGCTCGACCAGGACCTGATCGCCATCGAGGAGATCGACAGCTCCCTCTCCCAGCTGCCCGACGGCGAGGTGCCCGCCGACATCGCCGCGGTCCACGAGGCGGCCGAGGGGGCCCCGCAGCTAGCCGCGCAGTTCCAGGAAGCTGAGGCCAAGATCGCCGAGCTCACTCCCCCCGACCCCACGCAGGCCCTTCTGGCCGACCGGCTCTCCGTCTCCGAGCTCACCTTCCTCGCCGACGCGCTGGAGCGCCCCGTCCCGCCGCTGCCGGCCCAGGCCGGGGGCGCGGCCCGGCTGGAGCTTCTCGACCGGCGCGCCGTGGCGCTGCACCGCTGGTCGTCCGACCTGATCGCCGTCCTCGGGGGGATCGCCGGGGTGCTGCTGATCTGGAACTCGGTGAGCGGCAAGGGCAACCAGTTCTCGGTGGAGCTGTTCGTCGGCGGGCTCCTGGTGATGGCGATCGCCTTCAGCGCCTTCCTGTTCCTGCAGCACCGGCTCCGCCGCCTGCTGGCGGTCGGGGGCTTCACCTCGGTCGCGGAGATGAGGCGGGCCAAACGCAGCCAGGACCCGGAGGTGATGAAGGCGGTGGCGGCCCAGGAGGAGGTCCTGGCCCAGCGCTCCAAGGCCCGCCAGCGGGTGAGCGAGCTGGGAGTGAACCAGTTCAGCATCGACCAGTTGCGCCAGCTGGCGCTGGAGCTGCCCCCGCTCCAGGAGGTGCTTCGCCAGCTGGGATCCTGGACCTCGACCAGGGACCGGGCCCGGGAGCAGCTGCTGGCCCGGGCGGCAGCGGCGGGAATCACCGAGACCGAACCGCTGGCGGCCGCCGAGCAGCTGAGCCAGCGAGCCCGGGCCGGGGAGCGGGCCGCGGAGGCGGCCCGGCGCCGGTCCGAGCTCGGGATCCGGCGCGAGGAGCGGCTCAACGGGCGCGAGCTCCGGGCGATGGTGGCCCGGGCCGAGGAGCTGCGCTCGGAGGTCGGCGGCCTCATGCGTCAGGGGCTGATCCCCAAGACCGGGCGTCCCAGCCAGGAGCTGCGACTGGAGTACGACCAGAAGCGGGCGGAGCTGGAGGCGCTGCGGGCGGAGCGGCTGCCCCTGGAGGGCAGGCTGGAGCAGAAGCTGCGGGCGGCGGGGAACCTGGTGGAGCTGGAGGAGCGGGCCGCCGACCTTCAGGACGAGCTGGCCCGGATGACCTTCGCCGAGGAGGCCATCAAGCTGGCCATCGAGCAGCTGGAGACGGCCCAGGGCGAGATCCACAACAGCCTGGCGCCGGTGCTGGCCGAGGGTCTGAAGCTCCGGCTGCCCAAGCTCACCCACCGCCGCTACCAGCAGGCCTGGGTCGACCCCGCGGACCTCTCGATGCACGTGGCGGCCGCCAACTCCACAAGGCAGGTTCCGGTCGAGCACCTGTCGCAGGGCACCCAGGAGCAGATCTACGTGTGCCTGCGGATGGTCCTGGCCCAGGCGCTGTCGCCGCGCGGCGAGCCCCTCCCGCTGTTCTTCGACGACCCCACGGTGAACTCCGACGACCACCGCTGCTTCGCGCTCCTGGACACCCTGCTCGATCTCTGCGAGACCTCCCAGGTCGTGGTGTTCTCCCACGAGCGCCGGGTCGCCGACTGGGCCCAGCGCAAGGGTGTGGCGGTGCTCCCGCTGGGCGAGGTGCCCGCCTCCGCCGACGAGCCCGAGCCCGCGGCGGCCGAGGAGAGCTGAGCTCGGTGCGCATCGTCTCGCTCCTGCCCAGCGCGACGGAGATCTGCTTCGCACTGGGGCTGGGACAGAGCCTGGTGGGGGTCACCCATGAGTGCGACTTCCCGCCTCAGGCGCAGTTCAAGACGGTGCTGACCGAGGGGACGCTGGGGCCCCCGGACGGCGATCCGGCGGCGCTCGACCGGCACGTGAGGGCGGCGGTCCACGAGGGGAGCAGCCTGTACCGGCTGCACCAGGAGGAGCTGGCGAGGGCGCGGCCCGACCTGATCCTCACCCAGGAGCTCTGCGAGGTCTGCGCCGTCGCCTATCCGCAGGTGCTGGAGGCAGCCCGGCTCCTGCCCGGCCACCCTTCGGTCATCTCGCTGGAGCCGCGGACCCTCGCCGACGTGCTGCGCTCCATCCTGGATGTCGGCTCTGCCACCGGGACCCGGGAGCGGGCCCAGGAGTTGGTCCGGGGACTCTGGGCCCGGGTGGACGCCATCCGGGGCGCGGTCGCCGGCCGGGAGCGGCCGCGGGTCGCCTGCCTGGAGTGGGTCGATCCCCTCATGTGCGCCGGCCACTGGGTCCCCGACCAGGTCGCCACCGCCGGCGGCGAGGACGTCCTCGGTGCCTCCGGGGAGAAGAGCCGCAGGATCTCCCCCGACGAGCTGCGCGCCGCCGCCCCCGAGTTCCTGCTCTGCATGCCCTGCGGGTACCGGCTGGAGGGCGCCCAGGAGCAGGCCCAGAGGCTGCGGTCCGAGCCCTGGTGGGCGGACCTGCCCGCGGTGAAGGCGGGCCAGGTATACGCCCTGGACGGGTCCTGGTACTTCAACCGGCCCGGGCCGAGGGTCATCGACGGGGTGGAGATCCTGGCGCGGATCCTTCACCCGGAGGCCTGGCGGGGGCCGGTTCCCCAGGGGTTCGCGCGGCTCGGCTGAGCGTCAGGCGATCGCCCGCCCGAAGGCCCGGGCCGCCCCGGCCACCGCCAGGACCGCCAGGACCGCCACGATCACCACCCCCTGGACGACATCCACGTTGGCGACGTTGCCGAGGAAGAGCGCCCGGGCGGCGGTCACCGCGTGCGAGAGGGGGTTGAGGGTGGAGAGGGTCTGGAGCCACGAGGGGGCAAGGCTCATGGGCAGGAGGACCCCGGAGAGGAGCAGGAGCGGGAGGGCGGCGGTGAAGATCACCGGGGCGAAGGAGTTCTCGTCCCGCAGGACGAGCGCCACCCAGTACGAGATCGAGGCGAAGAGCAAACCGATCAGCGCCACCAGCCCCAGCACGATCAGCATCCCCAGCGGTTGCAGCTTGAGGCCGAAGGGGAAGGCCACGGCGATCAGGATGGCCGACTGGACGAGGATGGTGAGGGTGTCGCGGAGCGCCTTGCCGAGGAGCAGTGCCAGGCGGCTCACCGGGGTGACCCGCAGCCGCTCCACCACCCCCTCTCGGAGCTCGGCGATGAGGTTGAAGCCGACGCCGGAGGCGCCGAAGAGCCCCAGCTGGACCAGCAGCCCGGGGACGAACACGTTGTACGCCCCGCCGGGCGGGAATCCGGCGAGGTGGGCTCCGGCGACCGACTTCAGGAGGGGAGCGAAGAGCAGGAGGTACAGCGCCGGCTGGAGCACGCCCACCGCCACCCAGGCGGGGTTGCGGACGAAGATGCCGAAGTACCGTTGGAAGACCAGCCAGGTGTCGGCGGCGAGTTTCATTTGCTTCTCCCTCCTCCCCCCTCAGGCGGCGGGGTCGGACTCCCGCAGTGAGCGCCCGGTCTGGCGCAGGAAGACGTCGTCGAGGCTGGGTCGCGAGAGGCTGAGGGTCAGGAGCCGCAACCCCGCTCCATCCAGCAGCCGAAGGAGGGTGGGGGCCGCCGTCTCCCCGCGGTCCACGTACAGCCGCACGGTCTCGCCCTCGAGGGACGCCTCCCTGACGAAGGGCTGGGTGGAGAGGAGCTCCAGCGCGCGCTTTGCCGACCCCTGCACCCCGACCGTGACGACGTCGCCGGCCACCTCCCGCTTCAGCTCGTCGGGGGTGCCCCGGGCGACGATCAGGCCGTGATCGATGATCGCCAGCCGGTCGCAGAGGATGTCGGCCTCCTCCAGGTAGTGGGTGGTCAGGAAGACGGTGGTGCCGGCCTGGCGCAGCTTGCGCACCTCCTCCCACATCCGGGCCCGGCTCTGGGGGTCGAGGCCGGTGGTGGGCTCGTCCAGGAAGAGGAGCTCGGGGCGGTGCACCAGCCCCACCCCCATGTCCAGCCGCCGGCGCTGGCCGCCGGAGTACGTCTTCACCTTGCGGTCGGCGCAGATCTCCAGGTCCAAAGCGGCGATGAGCTCGTCCGCGCGCCGGCGGGCGGTGGCCCGGTCGGCACCGTACAGTCGGGCCTCGAACACCAGCTCGGAGCGACCGGTCACGTCGGCGCTGGAGCCGCCCACCTGCCCCACGTACCCGATCCGCCGCCGCACCCGGTCGGGGTGACGGCGCAGGTTCTCCCCGGCGACTGTCGCCTCCCCGCTGGTCGGCGGAAGCAGCGTGGCCAGCATCCGCAGGGTGGTGGTCTTGCCGGCGCCGTTGGGGCCGAGGAACCCGAAGATCTCCCCGGCGTACACGTCGAGGCTGATTCCGGCCACCGCCTCCAGGACTCCCCGGCGGCTCTTGAAGGTCCGCCGCAGGTCTCGGATCGAGATCACTGTGGGTCTCGGCTGCTGCTCATCCATCAGCTCTCCTCAGGCGCCCGCTTCTCTGAGCTGCGGTCACCTCCGGCGGCGACCGACGGGGAGGCCCGCACCGCCAGCGGCACCCGCTCCGGCGGGACGCCGGTGAGGTCCGGAAGAGCGGCTCCCGTCTGGGCCAGCCCCCGCAGCCAGTCCTCTTCGACATCCAGCTGGCGCGAGCGGATCGCCGCCACCGTGGCGGTGACGAAGGCGATCTCCGCCTCCATCTGGTGCAGCCGCCACTCGACCTCGAGCAGGAAGAGGCGGGGCAGGCGGCTGCGCTCGCGGAGCGACCGATGGGCGGCCCGGTGGTGGGCGACCAGCCCCTCCAGCGCCCCGAGCCGGACCTCGAGGGCGGTCACGGCCTCGATCTCACTGAGGTAGCCGAGACGGGCGATCGCGGCCTGGAACGCCTGCGGCCCGAGCCGCGGGTTGGACAGCAGGTCGGTCAGCTGGTACCGGAGGTGGGAGCGCCCCTCCTCGGTGATCCGGTACACGGTCCGCTCCGGGCGCCGGCCCTCGCGCACCAACTCGGCGACCTCGATGAGGCCCTCGTCGGTGAGCCGGTCCACCGCGCGGTACAGCGAGCGGGCGGTGTGTCCCTCCAGCTCGTCCTGGTACCGCACCCGCACCTGGTGGGTGATCTCGTACGGATGGCTCTGCCCCTCGGAGAGGATCGCCAGGACCGCCAGGGTGGCGAGGTCGATGCGAGGAGGCTGCGAGTACGCCATAGTGCGTGCCGCATTATATCACCGGCGACATCGCCCCCCCCCCGGAGCCGCGTCCGGCTCAACCTCCCCGGGGCCCGGCCCTACTCCGGCTCGCCCAGGACCGCTCCCCGGGCGGCCGACCCGACCAGCAGCTGGTAGCGGTCGAACGCTCCGCCCAGCCGGTTTCTCCGGGGGCTCCACGCCGCCCGCCGGCGCTCCCACTCGGCATCGTCGAGATCCGCGGAGATCGTCCTCGCCTCCACGTCGATGGTGACCCGGTCGCCGTCGCGGAGGAGGGCGATCGGGCCGCCGACCGCGGCCTCGGGGGCCACGTGGCCGACCATCAGGCCGTGGGTGGCCCCGCTGAACCTCCCGTCGGTGACCAGGGCGACGGTGTCACCCAGCCCCTGCCCCACGATCGCCGCCGTGACCCCGAGCATCTCCCGCATGCCGGGGCCGCCCCGCGGTCCCTCGTGGCGGATCACCACCACGTCATGGGGCTGGATGGCGCGGGTGGCGACCGCCGCCATGCACTCCTCCTCAGAGTCGAACACCCGTGCCGGGCCGGTGTGGCGGCGCCAAAGGTGCCCCGCCACCTTCACCACCGCGCCGTCCGGTGCCAGCTGGCCGTGGAGGACGACGGTGCCCCCGGTCGGGGCCAGCGGCCGGGCCAGGTCGCGCACCACCTCCTGGCCGTCCACCTCGGGAGAGGTGGCGAGGGCCGCGGCGCCGAGGGTGGTTCCGGTGCAGGTGCCCGCCTTTCCCTCGATCAGGCCCCCCTCCAGAAGCCTTCGCGCCAGGAGGGCGACGCCTCCGGCCCGGGTGAGGTCGACCGCGTTGTACCGGCCGCCGGGCTTGAGGTCGGCGAGCCAGGGGGTGCGGCGGCTCACGATGTCGAAGTCATCGATCTCCAGGGGGACTCCGGCCTCATGGGCGATCGCCAGGAGGTGCAGGACGGCGTTGGTGGAGCCCCCACTGGCCATCGCCCCGGCGATGGCGTTGAGGAACGACGCCCGGGTGAGATACGAGCTGGGCTTCCTGCCGGAGCGCACCATCTCCACGGCGAGGGAGCCGACCCGCGCCCCCTCGGCGGCCTTGGCGGGATCGACCGCCGGGATGCCTCCCGACTGCAGCGGGGCGACCCCCAGCATCTCCACCGCCATCGCCATGGTGTTGGCGGTGAACTGCCCGCCGCAGGCTCCGGCCCCGGGACAGGCGACGGCCTCCAGCTCCGCCAGCTCGGCGTCGTCGATGGTGCCGGCCTCGGCGCTGCCGATCGCCTCGAAGACGTCGAGGATGGTCACCTCGCGGCCCCGGAACCGACCGGGCATGATCGATCCCCCATACAGGAGGCATCCCGGCAGGTCCATGCGGGCCAGCGCCATCGCGGCCCCGGGGATGGTCTTGTCGCAGCCGACCAGGGCCACCACCCCGTCCAGCAGGTGGCCGCGGCAGACCAGCTCGATGGAGTCGGCGATCACCTCTCGGCTCACCAGCGATGCCTTCATCCCCTGGGTGCCCATCGCCACCCCGTCGCTGATGGCGATGGTGTTGAACTCCATCGGGGTGCCGCCGGCCGCGCGGATCCCGCGCTTGACGTGCTCCGCCAGGCCCCTAAGGCCGAGGTTGCAGGGCATGGTCTCGATCCAGCTGTTGGCGACCCCGATCAGCGGCTTTCCCAGGTCCTCTCCGCTGAAGCCGGCTCCTCGGAGCATTGCCCGGGCGGCGGCCCGCTCCCGACCCTCCACCAGACCGCGGCTCGGCCAGCTGGGATTGGCTGCCTCCACTTCGAGCCTCCTTGGAGCTGCGGACGATTGCGCCTGGCGGCCAACCATAGCAAGCGGCGGGAGCACCCCGGTGGAGCGGGGCCGCCGGCCCGGCTTGACCCAATCCCGGCCCGGCGGTTACCTTCACCGGGTGTCCGAGGTCGCCGAGCGCTATGCCAGGGTCGCCGAGGGCTTCGGGTCCCGACTGGCGGCGGTGCCGGCGGTGCGGTGGGACTCCCCCAGCCCCTGCGAGGGGTGGGCCGCTCGGGACGTGGTCATCCACTCCGCCGGCGTCCACCGCAACGTGGCGGCGATGCTGTCGCCGCCGGCTGAGCCGGCCGCCGACGCCGACCCGGCCTTTGCCTGGCGGTCGGCCTCCGCAGCGGTCGCCGCGGCCCTCTCCGACCCCGAGCGGGCGGCGACCGAGGTGAAGTCCCGGGTGGGCGTGATGACTTTCGAGCAGATGGTCGGCACCCTCCTCTGCGCCGACACCCTGGTCCACACCTGGGACCTGGCCCGGGCGACCGGCCTGGACGAGCGGCTGGATCCGGAGGCGGTGGCGGTAGCCCATCGGTTCCTCCTGCCCCGCGGTGAGCAGATGCGGGTGCCCGGCGGCTTCGGCCCCGCCGTGGAGCCGCCCCCGGGTGCCGATGACCAGACCCGGTTCCTCTGCTTCACCGGCCGGAGGGTCTGAGCGAGGGCCCCCAGGCCGCGGCCGTCGATGGTCCGGAGTTGGGCCGATCTGGGGGTCGGGCCGGTGCCCTCGCCGGGGCGGCCGCTTCTCCGATGATGGCGGCGTGAATTCGAACGCCGCCATCGAACTGCGAGGGCTGGGCAAGCGGTTCGGGCGCCGGACGGCGGTGGAGGACCTGGACCTCACCGTGGAGAGGGGCGAGGTCTTCGGCTTCCTCGGGCCCAACGGTGCCGGCAAGACCACCACCATGCGCATGGTCCTGGGCCTGGTCCGCCCCAGCGCGGGCCGGCTCCGGGTGCTCGGCGGAGCAATCCCCGAGGACTCAGCCGAGGTTCTGCCCCGGGTCGGACCGCTGGTGGAGACGCCGGCCCTCTACCTCCACCTCTCGGGAAGGGACAACCTGAGGGTGCTGGCCGCAGAGCTGGGAGGGGTGCCCCCGGGGCGGATCCCGGAGCTGCTGGAGCTGGTCGGGCTCGCCGAACGTGCCGGTGACCGGGTGTCCCGCTACTCCCTTGGCATGCGCCAGCGACTCGGGCTGGCGGTCGCCCTCCTCCACCAGCCGGCGCTGCTGGTCTTGGACGAGCCCGCCAACGGCCTGGACCCGGCCGGGATCCGCGAGATTCGGGCGCTGCTGCGCCAGCAGCGCGATCGGGGCACCACCGTCTTCCTCTCCAGCCACGTGCTGGGGGAGGTGGAGCGGGTCTGCGATCGGATCGCCATCCTGCACCGGGGCCGCCTGGCCTACACCGGCACCGTCGAATCCCTGCGCGGCTCGGCCGGCAGGTTCCGGGTCGGGCTGGACGACGCGGATCGGGCGCTGCGCTGGCTGCGGGCCCAGCCCTGGGGCTCGGACGCTCGCCTGGGAGAGGCCGGTGAGGTGGAGGTCGGCTCACCCACCGGCCGGGGCCGGGACCTCAACCTGGCGCTGGCGGGGGCCGGATTCGTCGCCGACTCGCTCACCGCCGTCCAGCGGGACCTGGAGGCGGCGTTCCTGGAGCTGACCGAGGGGTGAGCACCACTCCGGCGGCGGAAGTGGAGGAGCATCCGACCCCCACCTTCGCCAACGCGCTGCGGGCGGAGGTCCTCAAGCTTCGCAGCCACCGGCCGACCTTTGTCCTCGCCGGCTTCGTGCTGCTGCTGCTGGGCCTGGTCCTCTTCGCGCTCGCCCAGGATGTCGTGATCCGGTCGGATCTGCCGTCCCGGCCCCTGGCCGCGCTCGATCAGGTGCTGCCCCCGGTCCAGTTCGTGTTCGCCGCAGGTGCGGGAGTGGTCCTGCTCACCAGCTCAAGCCGGCTGGTCGGCATGGAATACGCCCTGGGCACGATCCGGGTGGTCCTGGGACGGGGCACCACCCGGTCCCAGCTGGTCCTGGCCAAGCTGGCCGTCGGTCTGCTCTTCGGCGGCCTCCTGTTGGTCGCCTACGCCTGCCTGACCGCCCTGGGGCTCACCCTGCTCACGGTCCACCTCGCCGGATCGACCGCGCCGATCGGCGCCCTGCCGGCCGCCGGGTGGCGCCAGCTGGGGTTGGCCGTCCTGAGCTGCGCCGCCAGCGTGGTCAGCTGCACCGCGGTCGGGGTGGGCCTGGGGGCCATCACCCGCTCACTCACCGGCGGCATGGTGCTGAGCATCCTGTTCTTCCCTCTCGACAACGCGCTGGCGCTGGTGCTGCGCGCCGCCTACCACCTCGACCACCTCGGCGTCTGGCGGTCGGTGAGCGCCCTCCTGCTGGGGCCCACCCTGAACCGGCTGCCCGGCCTCCTCACCGGGCAGGCTGCGGCCAGCGGGGCGGTCCTGCCCACCCCCATGGTCACCCTCGCCGGCGGCGGGGCGCTGGCGGTGGTGGCCGGATGGTTCCTGGTCCTGCTGGCGATGGCCTTGGTGGTTTCGGCCCGGCGCGACGTGCTGGCCTGAGGCCCCCGACCGCGCCATCGAGGCGCGCTGGTCGCTTGACGCCTCAACATCTGGCAGTTACTATCATTTGATAGGAACCGTCTAACGGGAGGTTCTATCATCAACACCAGGGGAAGCGCCCGGTGGTGGGCGCTGGGCGCGGTGATGCTGGCGGTCCTGGCGGTGGGGCTGGATGCGACCGTGCTCAGCGTCGCGCTGCCCACCCTGGCCACCAGGCTGCATGCCTCGGAGTCAGATCTCCAGTGGTTCTCCTCCGGATACCTGCTGGTGCTGGCCGCGGCGATGCTCCCCTCCGGGCTGCTGGGGGACCGGGTCGGACGGAAGCGGGTGATGGCCGGGGCGCTGCTGCTCTTCGCGCTGGCCTCGGCCGGCTGCGCCCTCTCTCGGACCCCGGCCGAGTTCATCGGCGCCCGGCTGGTGCTGGGGCTGGCGGGAGCGCCCCTCATCGTGATGGCGATCTCCGCCCTGGCGGTGCTCTTCAGTGAGGAGGAGCGCCCGAGGGCGGTGGGGATCTGGGCCGCGGTCAACTTCATCTCGCTCCCGATCGGCCCGATCCTCGGCGGCTGGCTGCTCAGCCACACCTGGTGGGGATGGGTGTTCCTGATCAACGTGCCCGTCGCCGTGCTCGGCCTGCTCGCGGTGATGGTGCTGGTGCCCGAGACGAGGGCCCAAAGACCCCCCAAGTTGGACCTGGTCGGCGTCCTCCTCTCCAGCCTCGGGCTGGTGGGCCTCACCTACGGTCTGATCGAGGCCGGGACCCAAGGATGGGGCAGCCCCCAGGCGGTTTCGCCGATCGCCGGAGGGCTGGTCCTGCTGGCGCTGTTCGGGCGCTGGGAGCTGACCCTTGGGCGCCGGCCCCGGGGCGAGCCGCTGGTCGACCTGGGGCTCTTCCGCTCCCGCAACTTCTCCGCCGGTCTCGCCCTCCTGACCCTTGCGGGGGTGACGATGGTGGGCGCGGTGTTCACCCTGCCCCAGTACTTCCAGGGCATCGCCGGCGCCGACCCGATGGGCAGCGGCCTGCGCCTGCTCCCGCTGATTGGCGGCCTGGTGCTGGGCGCGGTCCCCGGCGGCCGGCTGATGGCCCGGGTGGGGCCCAAGGCGACCATCGCCCTCGGCTTCCTGCTGCTCGCCGCCGGCCTGGCGGTGGGGTCGGGGACCGCCACCACCTCGAGCCTGGGATTCGTGGCCGGCTGGATGGCGTTGCTCGGGGCGGGCCTGGGGCTGGTGTTCGTTCCCACCGCCTCGGCCGCCCTCAGCCAGGTTGAGCCGGAGCGCAGCGGGGTGACCGGGGGGGTCTTCCAGGCGGTGCAGAAGACCGGCGCCCCCTTCGGGGCCGCGGTGTTCGGCAGCATCGTCAGCACCGTCTACCAGGGGCAGCTCCACCTGGGTCAGCTCCCCCCGGCAGCGGCGGGCGCGGTGCGAGCGTCCCTCTTCGGCGGGATAGCGGTCGCCGCCCGGCTGGGGTCGGCACCGCTGCTGCGCCAGGTTGAGTCGGCCTTCGTTGTCGGGATGGACCGGGCCCTGCTGGTCTCGGCGGCGCTGGCCGGCGCGGGTTTGGTGATCGCCCTTCTGGTGATGCCCCTTCGGACTCCCGCCCCCGCCGAACGCGAGCCGGCCGCGGGCGGCAGCACAGCCGAGGGCGCGATCCCCGGGTGAGCGCTCGAAGCGGCGCTAGCATCATCGCCATGAGTGCCGCCGACCTGGGCCCGGGGCCCGCCCCCGGGCTGCGGGAGCGCAAGAAGGCCAGGACCAGGACCGCCATCCAGCGGCAGGCGATCCGGCTCTTCCTCGACCAGGGATACGAGGGCACCACCGTGGAGCAGATCGCCGCCGCCGCCGAGGTGTCTCCCAGCACCGTCTTCCGCTACTTCCCGACCAAGGAGGACGTCGTCATCCGGGACGACTACGACCGGCTGATGCTGGACGCCTTTCGGGCTCAACCCCGGGAGCTAACCCCGGTCCAGGCCGCCCGGGCCGCGATCCACCAGCTGGCCGCCGTCCTCGGCGAGCTCAGCCCTGAGGAGCTCGCCCTCGAGCAGGAGCGGGCGATCCTCCAGCTCTCGGTTCCCGAGATCAGGGCGCGTTTCATCGACGAGCTGCTCCGCGCCTTCCGGCTGTTTGCCGAGGCGGTGGCCGAGCGGGTGGGGAGCGCCCCCGAGGCGCTTCCGGTGCGCACCTTCACCGGAGCCCTGCTGGGGGCGCTGATGGGGGCGTACCTGCCCGTCGCCGACGAGGGCCAGGGGGACGCCCGCGAGATCGTGGCTCTGGCGCTGAGCGACCAACGAATGCAGCAGATGGACGAGGCGCTGGCACTGCTGGAGGCGGGCCTGCCGCTCTGAGCCGAAGGGGGCGCTGCGCGGTCGCCGCTCCCAGACCGGACCGTCACCAGCTGCTTCATCCCGGACACAGATTGGCGCTCCGCTTGACTCTCCGGCCCGTGGCTGGTATACCTACGCCACCTTGAACGAGCAAGCGCGCACCCTGACCGCCCCCGAGAGCCGCCTGGCTCTAGTACGCCCAATTGCAGGAGGGCACGTCAGCTAACGTCTGCGCACCTGGACGGAGCTTTCGGCCCCCCGGTAACCCCGGGGGGCTTTTTTTTACCCACGAGGAGGAGACGACATGAACCAACATCCGCAGCCCGAACCCACCGCGGGGGCGGACCACCTGCCCGAGGACATCAAGCTGGGCGAGGCGGGTCGCAACTGGGTCGACCGCCACCGCGCCGCCGAGCCCGACCGCGAGGTCCGCAAGCTGGCGGCCGACGCCTCGGTGACCGCCGCCATCGCCAGCGCCTACAGCACCGACTGGTAGGCGAAGTGGCCTCCCTCGCCGCCTTCCGGAGTGAGTTCGAGCCCGGGCCCGAGCTGGAGGTCCTGCCCTCGCAGTGCGGGGCCCAGGCGTTGCTCGCGGCTCTGGTGCGCGAGGGGGTGGACACCGTCTTCGGCATCCCCGGAGGAGCCAACCTCCCCATCTACCAGCACCTGCCCGACTTCCCGATCCGCCACATCCTGGTCCGCCACGAACAGGGGGCGGCGCACATGGCCGACGGCTACGCCAGGGCCAGTGGCCGGGTGGGCGTGTGCCTCGCCACCTCCGGTCCCGGAGCGCTGAACCTGATCACCGGCCTGGCCACCGCCCACTTCGACTCGGTCCCGGTGGTGGCGATCACCGGCCAGGTGGCGGCCCCCACCATCGGAACCGACGCCTTCCAGGAGTCCGATGTCATCGGCTCCTGCCTCTCGGTGACCAAGCACAGCTACCAGGTGCAGCACGCCGACGACCTGGAGGAGATCGTGGCGGAGGCGTTCCACGTCGCCCGCACCGGTCGGCCGGGAGCGGTGCTGATCGACATCCCCAAGGACGTGCAGCAGGCCCTGGTGGGGCTCAAGCGCCCGCTGGGCCGGCACCGGGTGCACCGTGCTCCAACCGAGCCCCCCGACCGCCAGATCGCCGCCGCCGCCGCCCACCTGGGGGCTGCCCGGAGGCCGGTGATCCTCGCCGGCCGCGGGGTCGCGATCGCCGGGGCCGAAGAGGTGCTGCGGCGGCTGGCCGAGACCGTCGACGCCCCGGTGGGGACGACCCTCCTCGGGACCGGCGTCTTCCCCAGCCCGCACCCGCTGGGCCTCGGGCTGGTCGGCTTCATGGGGACCGGGTACTGCAACCTGGCGGTGAGCGAGTGCGACTGCCTGGTGATGGTGGGGATGCGCGCCGACGACCGGGTGACCTGCCGGTTGGACGGCTTCGCGCCCCGGGCGGAGCACATCATCCACATCAACATCGACCCGGCGGAGCTGGGCAAGACCGTGGACGCCGACTGCCAGATCGTGGGCGACGCCCGGGAGGTGCTGGAGCGCCTCTGCGTCGCGGTGCGGCCGCAGGCGCGTCCGGAGTGGCGCCGGCAGGTGGACGGCTGGCGGGAGCGCCACCCGCTCCGCCATCCCCGCAACGGCCGCCTCCAGCCCCAGGAGGTGCTCTCCGCCTACTACTCGAGGCGGCGCCGGGGCGACATCACGGTCGCCGACGTCGGGCTCAACCAGATGTGGGCGGCGATGAGCTGGACCGGCGGCGAGCCGGGGATCTTCCTCAACTCGGGGGGTCAGGGGACGATGGGGTTCGCCCTCCCGGCCGCGGTGGGGGCGCAGGCCGCCAACCCGGACCGGCGGGTGTTCGCCGTCTGCGGCGAGGGCGGGCTGGTGATGACCCTCCAGGAGCTGGCCACCGCGGTCGAGGCCCAGCTCCCGGTCAAGGTGCTGATCCTCGACAACCGCCAGCTCGGCATGGTCCGCCAGTTCCAGGACGACTTCTACGGAGGGGTCCGCTCCCAGGTGGACCACCTGGTGACCCCCGACTTCTCGATGCTGGCCCGGGCCTTCGGATGCTTCGGAGCAGTGGTCGAGAGGCATGATGAGGTGGGGCCGGCCCTGGACGCCGCCATCGCCCACCCCGGGCCGGCGGTGGTCGACTTTCGGATCGACCCGGAGGCGGGGATCTTCCCCATAGTCCCGCTCGGCGGGGCGCTCTCCGAGTTCGTGGAGTGCCCGTACCCGTGACCCTGGCGCCTCCCCAGGCCTCGGGGGCGCGGCTGATCTCGGTGCGGGTGGAGGACCGCCCCGGGGTTCTGCAGCGGGTCACCAACTGCCTCAGCCGGCGCGGCCACCGCCTTCTCAGCTGCGCTGTGGGAGAGGGGTCACGGCAAGGGGAGCTCTGCCTCTGGTTGCGGGTGGACACCGGCCGTCAGCCCCCCGCCCAGGCGGCTCTCCAGCTGGCCAAGCTGATCGACGTGGTCGAGGTGGCGGACCTCACCGAGGAGGCGCCTTCCGAGTGGGCGGTGGGCCTGTTCGACTTCCCCGACCCCAGGGCGAAGGGGCTGGAGCGGGAGCTGGAGCGGTTCGGGGCCCAGGTGGTGGAGCGCAGCGCGGAGCGGCTGCTGGCGGCCCTCTCGGGGCCGCCGCAACTGCTGGAGGCCGCTCGGAAGGCGTTCACGTCGATGCGGCTGCGGGACTGGGTCTGCAGCCGGCCGATCGCCCTCGCCACGACCGGCGGGCGGCATGAGCCGATCACTCAAGAGGAGGGCTGAGCCCGATGCAGATGTACTACGACGAGGACGCCGACCCCGGCCAGCTCGAGGGGGCCACGGTGGCCGTGCTCGGGTACGGCAGCCAGGGCCACGCGCACGCCCAGAACCTGCGCGACAGCGGCTACCGGGTGCGGGTCGGACTGCTGCCCCAGAGCCGCAGCCGGGCCAAGGCTGCGGCCGACGGCTTCGAGGTCCTGGACCCGGCGGCGGCGGCCAGCGGAGCCGACGTGGTGATGGTGCTGGTGCCCGACCACGAGCAGGCGCGACTCTTCCACGAGGGGCTGGGGGAGGCGCTCCAGCCCGGCTGCCTCCTTCTCTTCGCCCACGGGTTCTCCATCCACTACGGGACCGTCATCCCGCCCCGGGACTGCGACGTGGCGATGGTGGCGCCCAAGGCCCCCGGCCACATGGTCCGCTCCTGCTTCCGAGAGCAGATCGGCTGCCCGGCTCTCCTGGCGATCCACCAGGACCACACCGGGAGGGCGCTGCCCCGGACGCTGGCCTACGCCAGGGGGCTCGGGGCGACCCGCGCCGGCGTCCTCCACACCACCTTCCGCGAGGAGACAGAGACCGACCTCTTCGGGGAGCAGGCGGTGCTCTGCGGCGGGGTCTCGGCGCTGGTGAAGGCCGGCTTCGAGACCCTCACCGAGGCGGGCTACCAGCCGGAGCTGGCCTACTTCGAGTGCCTGCACGAGCTCAAGCTGATCGTCGACCTCATGTACCAGGGAGGGATCTCCCTCATGCGCTACAGCGTCAGCGACACCGCCGAGTACGGCGACTACCAGAGTGGGGAGTTCCTCATCGACCAGGGGGTCCGCGATCGGATGCGGACGATCCTCGCCCGGATCCAGGACGGAACCTTCGCCGAGGCCTGGATCGACGAGAACCGCTCCGGCCGCCGGGAATTCCTCGACCGTCGGGAGCGGGAGTCCCAGCACCAGATCGAGGAGGTGGGATCGCGCCTCCGCTCCCGGATGTCCTGGATCCAGCCGGTGGCCGAGGTGCCGGTGGCGGCGGGAGAGCGGTCGTGAGCGAGCAGGGCGTATCGGGGGGGGCGGCGCCACCCGCTGCCGATGTCGTCGAGTTCTTCGACACGACCCTGCGGGACGGCGAGCAGTCCCCGGGCGCCAGCCTGGACCCCTTGGCCAAGCTGCAGGTGGCCCGGCAGCTGGCCCGACTTCAGGTCGACGTGATCGAAGCGGGCTTCCCCGCCTCCTCGCCGGGGGACCTGGAGGCGGTGCGCACCATCGCCCGTGAGGTCCAGGGCCCGGCCGTGACCGGACTGGCACGGGCGGTGCGCTCGGACATCGACGCCGTTCACGAGGCGGTGCGGGACGCCTCCCGGCACCTGATCCACGTCTTCATCGGTGTCTCCGACGTGCACATCACCGAGAAGCTGGGGCTGGACCGGGCCCAGGTGCTGGCCCGGATCAGGGAGGCGGTGTCCTACGCCCGCTCGCTCTGCACGACGGTCCAGTTCTCCCCGGAGGACGCCGGCCGGGCCGACCCCGACTACCTCTGCGAGGCGGTGCAGGTGGCCGTCGATGCCGGGGCTGGGGTGGTGAACCTGCCGGACACCACCGGCTACTGCCTGCCGTTCGAGTTCGGTGAGCTGGTGAGCACGGTGCGGTCCCAGGTGCGGGGGATGGCGGGGGTGCTGGTCAGCGTCCACTGCCATGACGACCTGGGGCTGGCCACCGCCAACTCCCTCGCCGGGATCGCCGCCGGGGCCCGCCGGGTGGAGGGCTGCATAAACGGGCTGGGCGAGCGGGCCGGAAACGCCGCGATCGAGGAGGTGGCGATG
Source organism: Candidatus Dormiibacterota bacterium (assembly GCA_027306885.1). GTDB lineage: Bacteria > Chloroflexota > Dormibacteria > Aeolococcales > Bog-877 > JAJYXT01. The sequence continues at coordinate 11,007 of DAHUYV010000033.1, read as the reverse complement.
GCCCTGCGGGTGCGTCGACCGCTGCTCGGCCTGGGAGACAACCTGGACGCCCGGGAGCTGGTGCCCACCAGCCGGATGGTGGCCGCCCTCACCGGCATCGGGGTGCCCCCCAACAAGCCAGTGGTGGGTGGGAACGCCTTCTCGCACGCCTCCGGCGTCCACCAGCACGGGGTGCTGCGCGACCGCCGCACCTACGAGATCATCGCCGCCGAGGAGGTGGGCGCCGACGGCACCCAGATCGTGCTCACCGCCCGCTCCGGCCGTCACGCCCTGGTCCACCGGCTGCACCGGATCGGGGTGGACCTTCCGGCCGGTGACCTCTCCGCGGTGTGGGCGCGCTTCCTGGAGGTGGCCGACGGCAGCAAGCAGGTCGAGGACGAGGTGCTGATCCGGATCGTGGGCGAGGTCCACGGGTACCGGCCGGGGGCGGCTGCCCAGTGAGCCTTGGGGCAACCCCCCTCCAACTCCTGGTGCTCCCCGGCGACGGGGTGGGCCCCGAGGTCACCGAGGCCGCCCTCCTGGTCCTGGGGGCGGCGCTGGCCGGCAGCGGCATCGAGCTGGAGGTGGAGCGGCGGCCGATCGGGGGGGTGGCGCTGGACGCCGGCCCAGACCCGCTCCCCGCCGCCACCCGGGAGGCGGCGCTCTCGGCCGGAGCCATCCTCCTGGGGGCGGTCGGCGGGCCCCGGTGGGATGGGCTGCCGGTGCGCCCGGAGGCCGGCCTTTTGGCTCTGCGCCGGGCTCTCGGGGCGTTCGCCAACCTGCGCCCGGTGCGGGTCCTGCCCGGCCTGGAGCGGCAGAGCCCGCTGCGACCGGAGCGGGTGGCCGGCACCGACATCCTCTTCGTCCGGGAGCTCACCGGTGGGGCCTACTTCGGCCGGCCCCAAGGGCAGGCGGGGCGCGCTCCCAACCGCCGAGCGGTCGACACCACCGAGTACGGCGAGCTGGAGGTGCGCCGCGTCTGCGAGGTGGCGTTCCGGATGGCCCGGGAGCGGCGCCGCCGGGTGACCTCGGTCGACAAGGCCAACGTGCTGGCCACCTCCCGGCTCTGGCGGGCGGTGGCCACCGAGGTGGGGCGGGAGTTCCCCGACGTGGAGCTCGAGCACTGCCTGGTCGACAGCTTCGCCCTCCGCCTCCTGCAGCAGCCCCGGAGCTTCGACGTGGTGGTGACCGAGAACCTCTTCGGGGACATCCTGACCGACGAGGCGGCGGCGCTGCCCGGCACCCTCGGGGTGCTGCCATCGGCCAGCGGGGGAGGGGAGCTCCCCTGGCTGTACGAGCCAGTGCACGGGTCGGCCCCGGAGCTGGCGGGCCGGGGGGTGGCCAACCCCATCGGCGCGATCGCGGCGACGGCGATGCTCCTCCGCCTCTCGGCGGGACGTGCCGACCTCGCCGCGGCGGTCGACGCGGCGGTGGCGGAGGTGGTTCGAGGGGGAGTCCTGACCCCTGACCTGGGCGGCGACGCCAGCACCGAGGCGGTCGCGCAGCAGGTCGTGGGGTGGCTCCGGCGGTCGGCGTGAGGACCGCCCAGCCGGCGGCGGGAGAAGCCCGCTGCGGTCCCGACCTCGGCGCCGCGCCGATGGCGCCGGCGCGGGTGGTGGGGCCGTCGGCCGTGGCCCTCGGATCGGGATTCACCGCCGCAACCCCCGCGCCGTTGCCGGGGCCGCCTCGCCGGCCGCGGTGGTGGGGGGAGACGGGGGTTCGGGGGGGCGGGGTGGACCCCATCGGTCGGGGGTGCCCCGGGGTCCTCCGGGACCACTCCCCTAACATCCTCTGGGTCCCGACCGGGCCCGTGACGGAGGGCTGTGACCAGACGGCCCGCCACCCCTTGGCGAACGCTCCGGCGGCCGGCGCCGGCTGATGGAGGGAGACACCGTGGAGGTTGACACCGCCCCGCCCGCGCCCCGGCGAACGGCGTACCGGAAGATCTGGGAGTCGCACCGGGTGGCGGGGGACCCCGACCAGCGGATGCTCATGTACGTTGACCTGCATCTGGTCCACGAGGTGACCTCACCCCAGGCCTTCTCCAGGCTGAGGGCGCAGGGCCGGTCGGTGCGGCGGCCGGAGCTGACTCTGGCGGTGATGGACCACGTGGTGCCCACCTGGGAGCGCAGCCGCCCCTCCCCCGACCCGGTGGGACGGGAGCAGCTCCGCCAGCTGGCCACCAACTGCGCTGCCGCGGAGATCCCCCTCCTCGACCTGCACCATGCCCGCCAGGGGATCGTCCACGTGGTGGGTCCGGAGCTGGGACTCTCCCAGCCGGGGACCACGGTGGTCTGCGGCGACTCCCACACCGCCACCCATGGCGCTCTCGGGGCGCTGGCCTTTGGCATCGGGACCTCCGAGGTGGAGCAGGTGCTGGCGACCCAGTGCCTGTGGCAGGCCCCCTCGTCGACGCTGGAGGTCAGGGTGGAGGGCGAGCTCCCGGCGGGGGTGACCGCCAAGGATGTCGCCCTCGGGATCATCCAGCGCCTCGGGGTCGCCGGCGGCCGGGGATCGGTGATCGAGTACACCGGCAGCGCCATCCGCGGGCTCAGCATGGAGGGGCGCATGACGCTCTGCAACATGACCATCGAGGCCGGCGCCCGGGCGGGGCTGGTGTCCCCCGACCAGACCACCGTGGCCTACCTCCGGGGTCGCCGGGCGGTCCCCGAGGGGCCCGACTTCGACCGGGCGGCCGAGCGCTGGCTGAGCTTCGCCACCGACAAGGGCGCCGTCTTCGACCGCACCGTGGTCCTGGACGCCGCCCAGCTCGCCCCCTTCGTGACCTGGGGCACCACCCCGGCGATGTCCGCGACCGTGGGGGGCCGGATCCCCCGGCTGGCGGAGCTGGAGCCCGGTGCCGAGCGCGAGGCCGCCGCCCGCGCCCTTGCCTACATGGGGCTGGAGGAGGGCACCGCCATCCAGGAGATCTCGGTCGACCGGGTGTTCATCGGCTCCTGCACCAACAGCCGGCTGGAGGACCTGCGCGCCGCCGCCGGGGTGGCCGCCGGCCGCCGAGTCCACTCCGGGGTCCGGGCTATGGTGGTGCCCGGGTCGGGGTCGGTGAAGCGGGCCGCCGAGGCCGAGGGGCTGGATCGGGTCTTCCGGGAGGCGGGGTTCGAGTGGCTGGAGGCCGGCTGCTCGATGTGCCTTGGGATGAACCCCGACATCCTTTCACCGGGGGAGCGGTGCGCCTCCACCTCCAACCGCAACTTCGAAGGCCGCCAGGGGGCGGGTGGGCGCACCCACCTGGTCAGCCCACAGATGGCGGCCGCCGCCGCCGTGTTCGGGCACTTCGCCGACGTCCGGGAGCTGGAGTCGGCCGACCTCGGCCGGCCCCTCGAGGTGGGCTGAGATGGAGGCGTTCACGGTCGTCGAGGGCCTCTGCGCCACCCTCTCCCGGGACGACGTCGACACCGACCAGATCATCCCCAAGCAGTTCCTCAAGAGCACCGAACGGGACGGGTATGGAGAGGCCTGCTTCTTCGATGGGCGATACGACTCACAGGGCCGTGAGGTCCCCGATTTCGAACTCAACAGCCCTGAGTACCGGGGGGCTGCCCTGCTCCTCGCCGGCCGCAACTTCGGATGTGGCTCATCGCGGGAGCACGCGGTGTGGGCGCTCTCGGGGATGGGCTTCCGGGCGGTGATCGCCCCCTCCTTCGCCGACATCTTCGCCACCAACTCCTACCAGAACGGGTTCCTGCCGGTGGTCCTCCCCGAGGCGGTCGTGACCACCCTGGCCGAGCGCACCCGCCGGCGGGACGGATATCGGCTGGCGGTCGACCTCAGCGCCCTTACGGTTCGCGACGAGGAGGGTCGCTCCTTCGCCTTCGAGGTGGAGCCGTTCTGGCGGGAGTGCCTGCTCAGTGGGCTGGACCCTCTGGGGATGGCCGGCCGCGAGGAGGCGGCGATCGCCGCCTACGAGGCCTCCCGCTCTCCGCTCCTGCCCACCACCAAGCACAGCTGGGGATAGTGGCCGAGGCTGGGCTGGCGGCGGCCCCCGGAGGCGGGCCGGTCCTCTACCAGGGGGAGCCTGGGGCCTACTCCGAGGAGGCGGCCCGAAAGCTCTTCCCCAAGGCCGATCCCTCGGGGCGGGCGACCTTCGCCGCGGTCTTCGCCGATCTTGGGCCGGGGGCCACCGCGGTGCTCCCGGTGGAGAACAGCCTGGGCGGGGTGGTGCAGGAGGTTTCCGACCTGCTCTGGACCCACCCGAAGGTGAGCGTTGTGGGAGAGCACATCGCTCCCATCCGGCACCACCTCCTGGCGCGCCGGCCGGGCCGGGTGGAGCGGGCCCTCTCCCACCCCCAGGCGCTCGCTCAGTGCGCGGGGTGGCTGGCCGCCCGGGGCATCGAGCCGGTGCCGTTCCCGGACACCGCGGGGGCGGCCCGGGAGGTGGCGGAGGGTTCGCGGGAGGGGGAAGCCGCGATAGCCAGCTCGGCCGCCGCGCTTCGCTACGGGCTGGAGGTGCTCGCCTCGGACATCGCCGACCAGCCCTCCAACCGCACCCGCTTCCTCGTCTGCCGGGTCGGGAGGACGGACCTCGGGCCGGTGCCCGGGGACTCCAAGCTCTCCCTGGGCTTCGCCACCGCCCACCGACCGGGGGCGCTGGCGGCGGTGCTCGACGCCTGCGCCGGCCACCACCTCAACCTCAGCCGGCTGGACTCCCGGCCGGTGCCCGAGCTCCCCTTCCACTACCGCTTCTACGCGGACCTTGAGCTGCCGGCCGGACTCGACCCCGGTCCGCTGCTGGAGGACCTGGCCCGGCTCACGGCGGAGCTCCGCCCGTTCGGCCTGTACCCCAGGGCGGTGGCGCCATCCGGCGAGGGGTGAGAGGGGGAGGGGCCCTCAGCCGACCAGCTCACCCACCGACCCCGCCAGCAGGCGGAGGTCCTCGAGCTGATGGCGCTCGATCGGTCGGTGGGTGTGGCGCTCGATGTCGCGGATCTTCAGGATCTCGATCGGGGTGATCAGGGTGAGGGCCACACCCTCGCGCCCGGCCCGGGCGGTGCGCCCCACGCGGTGGACGTAGTCCTCCGGCGTGGAGGGGGCGTCGTAGTTGATCACGTGGCTGATGTCCTCGATGTCGAGGCCTCGGGCGGCCACATCGGTGGCGATGAGGAAGCGCACCTTGGAGTGACGGAAGCGCTCCAGCGCCTGGTCGCGGTCGTGCTGGCTGAGGTCGCCGTGGATCACGGTGACGTCGTAGCCGCGGGCCAGCAGCGAGGCGTGGAGCAGGTCGGCGTTGCGCTTGGTGGAGGTGAAGATCAGGCCCATGGTGACCTGGGGGCTGTCCATCAGCATGGTCAGCGCCTCGACCTTGTCCGCCCAGGAGCACTCGATGCACCACTGGCGGACGGTGGGCACCAGCTCCATCTCCCCGGCGACCGACAGGGTCTCGGGTTCGCGCATGTGGCGTTCGGCGAGCCGGTGGATCCAGGCCGGGACCGTCGCCGAGAAGAGCAGGGTCTGGCGCGCCTTGGGTGTCTGCTGCAGGATCCGCTCCACGTCGGGGGCGAAGCCCATGTCCAGCATCCGGTCGGCCTCGTCCAGGATCGCGAACTTCACCCGGGCGAGGGAGAGGCTGCGCCGCTGGAGGTGGTCCAGGACGCGCCCGGGGGTTCCCACCACCACCGCCGGGTGCCGCCGCAGGCCGTCCAGCTGACGGGTCATCGAGTCTCCACCGACCACCGCCAGCACCTGGATCGGGAGGTGGGCGGCGAGCCGCTCGAACTCAATTGTGACCTGGGCGGCCAGCTCGCGAGTGGGGCAGAGCACGATCGCCTGCACCTCCGGAAGCTGCGGGTCCAGCCGCTCCAGCACCGGGATGGCGAAGGCCGCGGTCTTGCCCGAGCCGGTCTGCGCCCCTCCGATGATGTCCCGGCCGGCGATCGCCTTGGGGATGGTGAGGGCCTGGATCGGGGTGGGGTTGCGGTACCCGATCCCCTCGAGGGTGGACCGCATGGACGCCGACAGGCCCAGCTCGGCGAATGAACTCGTCGGAACTGGGGGGGTCGCGGGACCCTCTTGCGGGGCCGGGGCGTAGGTGCGGGCCGCGGGCCGAAACGGACGTCGAGAACGAACTGGAATGTCACCACTATACCCGTAGCGGTACCCGGCCCGCCCGGGCCGAGATCGGACGGGCCGGCCCCATCGGCGACAATGGGGGGGTTGACCACCCAAAGCCCGGCCCCATCGACAGCGGGAAGGCGCCCGTCCCGGCGGCCCACCGCCACTTCTCGTGGGGGGGCCGTGGGGTGAGCCCCCGCCTGCTGCTGACCGATCTGGACGGGACGCTGCTCGACCGCCGCTTGGAGCTGGACCCGAGGGATGTCGAGGCCGCCCACCGCGCCCAGGAGGCCGGGACGTTGATCGGGGTCGCCACCGGCCGGATGTACCGCTCGGCGTTGCCCTACGCCACCCGGCTCGAGACCCGGCTGCCGATCATCTGCTACCAGGGAGCGCTGATCCGGGAGCTGCCCTCCCGGGTGGGGGGGCGGGTGCTGTGGCGCCGGGAGCTGCCCGCCGAGGTGGCCCTCCCGGTCCTGGAGCTGGCCCACCGCCGCGGCTACTCGGTCAACGTGTACCAGGACGACCAGCTGCTGGTGGAGGCGCTCAACGACGACGTCGCCTTCTACACCAGCATCGCCCAGGTGGAGCCGGTGGTGGCGAAGGACCCGCCCCTGGAGGAGCGGCTGCGCCGGGGGACCACCAAGATGACCCTGGTGACGGCGGAGCTGGACCGCTTTCCCGCCCTGCTCGCGGAGGTCCGGGAGCTGGTCGGGGACCGGGCCGAGGTCACCAGGTCGCTGGTGGGCTTCTGCGAGATCACCGCCCGAGACGTCGACAAGGGGGCGGCGCTGCGCTGGCTCTGCGCTCACCTCGGCGTTGACCCGAGCCAGGTGATCGCCCTCGGCGATGCCCCCAACGACCTGCCCCTGCTCCGGGCCGCCGGGACCGCGGTGGCGGTGGAGACCGCCTCCGAGGAGGTGCGCCGCGCCGCCGAGTGGGTCGCCCCCGGCCCCGGCGGCGGCGGGTTGGCGGCGGTGGTGAGCCACTACCAGCTGGACCAGCCGGCGGTGGTGGTCCCGGCTTGAGCCTCTCGGTGGGCATCGTCGGCCTCCCCAACGCCGGCAAGTCGACCCTCTTCAACGCCCTCACGAGGGCCCACGCCGCCGTCGGCGCCTTCCCCTTCACCACCATCGAGCCCAGCACCGGGGTGGTGCCGGTGCCGGACCCCCGTCTGGAGCAGCTGGCCGCGGTGTTCCACCCACCGCGGGTGATACCCGCCACCGTCACCTTCACCGACATCGCCGGGCTGGTCCGGGGGGCCCACCGCGGCGAGGGGCTTGGCAACCAGTTCCTCGGCCACATCCGCGGCGCCGACGCGATCGCCTTCGTGCTGCGCTGCTTCTCCGCCGGGGACGTGGGCCACGTCGAGGGGGAGATCGACCCGCTTCGGGACCTGGAGATCCTGGAGCTGGAGCTGGCGCTGGCCGACCTCGCCACCCTGGAGCGTCGGCTGGACCGGGTGGGACGGGTGGCGCGGGCCGGCGCCGGCTCGCGCGAGGTCAAGCAGGAGGTGGAGCTGCTGGAGCAGGTCCGGGCGGCGCTGGAGCGGGGCGCCAGCGCCCGGAGCGTGGAGGTCAGCCGAGAGCAGGCCCCGATCCTGCGCGAGTGGCAGCTGCTCACCGCCAAGCCGGTGATCTTCGTCGCCAACGTCGACGAGGCAGCGCTCTCCGGGGAGCTGCCCGCCTCCGCGATCGGGGTCCGGGAGCGGGCGGCCAGCGAGGGCGCGGATTTCGCCGCCGTCTCGGCCAAGCTGGAGGCGGAGCTGGCGGAGCTCGAGCCCAGCGAGGCGGCGGAGTTCCTCTCTCAGCTGGGGCTGACCGAGACCGGGCTGGGGAAGCTGAGCCGGGCTGGGTACCACGTGCTCTCCCTCATCACCTTCTTCACCGCCGGGGAGAAGGAGGTCAGGGCCTGGACGGTGCGCTCCGGCTCAAGCGCGGTGGAGGCCGCCGCCGCCATCCACAGCGACTTCGCCAGGGGCTTCATCCGGGCCGAGGTCTGCCGCTGGGACGACCTGGTGGCGGCCGGCGGCTACCCCGGGGTCCGGGAGCGCGGGCAGCGCCGGCTGGAGGGGCGGGAGTACCTCACCCAGGACGGGGACGTCATGCACTTCCTCTTCAACGTCTGACCGGCGCTCCTGCCCTCAGCCGGGCCCGGTCGGTGGGTGCGGAAGGTGAAGACATCGCCCTCCGGGTCGCGGGCGCTCCCTGGGCGCTGAGGTGCGGGGTCGCCCGCCTGCGGGCAGACCGAGGGTCTAGCGGAACGCGTTTGGCTGCGGGGCTCTTCTGGTCCCGGGAGCGGGTCAGTCCGCCTCTGGGACGACGATCAGGTGACCCTGGTCCACATAGAGGATGAACACCACCGTCCCCTCGGGTATCGGCTCGCCGGTTGCCGAGCGCGCTGCCCACAGGTCACCTCGGGCGCGCACCTCACCCAGATGGATGCTGCCCGGAATGGCCCTTACCACCGTGCCCTCCTCACCGGGAAGGGCCTCTATCCCGTTGAGCATCGACGGCCCCCCGTCAGCACCGAGCTGCTCGAACTTCCAACATCAGTGACCGTCCGACGACCCTGGCAAGTTCCTACGAGGGACTGTCTTCGCCGCTCCCGCGCTTGGCCCGGGCCGGGGAGTGGGCCACCACCTCGGGTGCCGCCGCGGCCTTTCCGTTGCCGGGGACCCCGGGCTCACCCATGCTGGCCGCCAGCGCCTGCGCCGCCCCCATCAGCCCCGCGAAGTCGGCCGGGACGATCAGCTTGGAGTTGGGGCTTTCGGCGAGCCGGGCCAGGTTCTTCAGCTGCCAGAAGGCGAGCACGTCCGGGCTCGCCTTGCCCTCGTGGATCGCCCCGAACACCGAGTCGATGGCGGCCGCCTCGCCCTCGGCGTCCAGCCGCTGGCTCTCGCGCCGGCCCTCCGCCTCCAGGATCTGCGCCTGCTTCTTGGCCTCGGCGGCGAGCACGGTCGCCTGCTTCTGGGCCGTCGCCCTGGTGATGTTGGCCTGGGCATCTCCCTCGGCCTGGTTGATCGCCGCCTGCTTGTCTCCCTCCGACTTCAGGATCACCGATCGCTTGTGCTGATCGGCCTCCTTCTGCTCCTCCATCGCCCGGAGGATGTTCTGAGGGGGCAAGATGTCCAGGACCTCGATCCGGTTGACCCGCACCCCCCACTTCTCGGTGGCGTCGGCGATGTGCTCGCTGAGCAGGGTGTTGATCTTCTGACGCTCGGAGAGGGCCTCATCCAGGCTCATCGTCCCGAACACCGCGCGCAGTGCGGTCCGGCCGATCTGGTCGATCGCCACCAGGTAATCCTGGACCTCAAAGAGCGCCTTGTTGACGTCGACGACCTGGTGAAAGATGGTGGCGCTCACCCCGACGGCGACGTTGTCCTTGGTGATCACGTCCTGCTTGTCCCCGCGCCGGGGGACCTCGCGCATGTCCACCCGGGTCATGCTGTCCACGAAGGGGAGGAGGAAGGTCAGCCCGGGGTTGTGGGTGGTGTGGAAGCGGCCCAGCCGCTTCACCACCCCCTTCTGTCCCTGCTGCACCACCCGCACCGTGACCCGCACCAGGATGGCCAGCACCACCACGATTACGACTAGCGCGATTACGCCGCCCATGGAGGCGACGGTATCAGAACGGAGCCGAAAGTGCGCGCGGGCCGCCCGCGGCGGCGCCGCCCGCGCCCTTCCCTCAGGCTTCCCGCCTACCTTGGAGGCTCTCCACCAACATCCGCGCCGCCGCTCCGATGGCAGAGTTGATCTCCGCCTCGCGGCGGTAGTGCTCCTCGGCCACGGTGAACACCGCGACCGCGAAGCGGCCGCCCCCCGGCACCTCGACCACCCCCACCTCGTTGCGCACCCAGCCCAGCAGCGACCCGGACTTCGCCGCCACCATGACCGACCGATCGAAGCCGGTGGCGAGCCGGTTTCGGGTCAGCTGCAGCCGCATCAGCCGCCGCACCTCGGCGCAGGCCGGCGGCGGCGCTCCCTCGTCCGCCCAGATCGCGGCGAGGAGGCGGGTTGAATCGCGGGCGCTTGTGGACACTGTGTTCTCCGGCCGCAGCGCCCGGCGCAGCCGCAGCGGATCCACCGCCTCGCCGGCACTGAGCTCCTCCCACCTAGGGAACCCACAGTCAGCGGCTATCGCGTCCAGAATCCACCTGGTGTCCCCGCGGACGCGGGTTGCGGTGAGACCCAGCGACCGGCCCAGCTCCTTCACCCGGTCCAGACCGACAGCTCTCAAGATCTCATCGGTGGCGGCGTTGTCGCTGACCGTCAGCATCAGCAGCGCAAGGTCTCTCAGGCTGACCTCCACCCGGTCGCGCATCAGCGATATCCCGGTCGGCCCGGGGGTCCGTCCTCGCGGGTCGAGGGCGATCCGCTGGCCAGCCGCGAGCGCCCCCTCCTCGACCTGGCGGAAGAGCTCCAGCGCGACCTGGACCTTGAACACCGACGCCGCCGCCACCGGCACATCCTCCCCGATCCCGATCTCATTGTCGGCGTCGAGGTCGCGGGCGTGGCACCAGCCCTGGCAGCCGGCCGCGGCGAAGACCGCCCGGACCCGCTCCCCCACCGCGCTTGGATTCCGCTGCACCGATTACCCCTTTGCCATCCTTCCCTGTCGCCTCGGGAGCACCATTCTCCCCGCCGAGAGCGCCGGTGGACCACGGCCAGTCCCGCCCGGCCAGCGGTTCCGCTCCGGCTGCGGCTCACCGCTGGCGGCCCGACCCCCCGCCGGCGGGATCGCCGCTCCCCCCGCCGCCGCTCCATCTGCTGAAGGAGCTGGCAGGCGGCGTCGATCGCTCCGAACCTGCGCTATTGATCAGAGGTGGGTTGAGCTGAGCGAGGGCCGGATCTGACCTCGCCGGGCTCCCACCAGGTGCTGGGCCGCCCCAGCTGCCGCAACCGGGATCAGGAGGATGAGAAAGGTCTTCCGGAACCCGAGGGCGTCGATCCCGAGGCC
>DAHUYV010000009.1 GCA_027306885.1 Candidatus Dormiibacterota bacterium | reverse complement strand
TGCGTGTCTCTCGGAATCCGACTACCCACCGAGCTCCTCCACCCCTTGAGGATCGTCGGCGCCGCGCCCCAGCCATTCGCGCAGCGCCAGTGTCGCCTGGACGTCGTTGCGGTTGTAGGCAAGGAGCCAGCTCCGCGCGGCCTCGGCCCGGAGGGAATCCTGTTCGTCCACCGCCTCCTCGTACTTCACCATGGATTCCGCCCCACCGGGATCGTCGACCTCCCAGGAGAAACCGGCCAGCGGCGCCACCTCCTTGAGCCCGCTTCCTGACCCGGTGATCAGCTGAGAGCTGAAGACCGGCAGCAGGTCGACCCACTCCTCGCTGCGGGTGAAGGCGGCGACCGGGCCGGCCAGGTCGGTGGAGGCGGCGATCCGCGTCATCTGGCCGGTCTCGGCTCCGGAGTTGTAGCAGTAGGCGCGAAATGAGAGGCCCCGGTTCCGACACACTTGGCGCAAGCCGCTGAGCCACTCCCAGAAGCTGCCGAAGAGGTCCACCTCCGTCTCCCTGGTGAGCGGCTCCCAGGTGTGGAAGGCCCGGTACCCGACCTCCACCGCGGCTCCTGGCGCTCGACGGGTGGTGAGGGTCCCCCACAAGTACACGCCGTCCTCCACGTTCTCCATATCGATGTCGACCTCGAGGTCGGCCCGCGGGGCGGTGACCTTCGCGACCCCGCGCCGCCGGTACACCAGGGCCGGGCCCAGCGCGGCCCGCGCCTGGTCGATCTGCTCGGGCAGGGCCGAGAACGGATCGGAGGCGTAGGCGGCGGTCCGGTCGCTGAGCCCGCGAGCGTCGCCCAAGGTGCGGATGCCGGCCTGGTCGAGCCGCCGAAGCTGGCCGGTCCGGCGTTGGCCGATGATCTCCGCCACAGGGGTGGCATCCGGGAGGCTGCCCAGGGCGGCCAGAAGCGGCCGGACGTCCACCCTCGTGGCGACGAGGAGGGCGGTTCTGTGGTCCAGCGACGCCAGCTCCCCGCGGTCGGTGACCCCATGCGCCAGATGAACGCGGTAGGCCCGCTCCCCGGCCCGAGGGAGAAGGCTGACACTTCCGGCGCCGGATTCCAGGATCGGTCCACACCAGCACCACCAAGGGCACTCGGCGCATTCCCCGATCCGGATCGGGGTCCCCAGCAGCGGCAGCGAGGGATCAAGCCGGTGCCGGGCCGCGGCTTCAACCACCTCCAGACGCCAGGCGAACTCTGAGTCGTACAGCTCCATCGTCGAGCGCCGGCGCCCCCGAGCCGGGGCATCGGCAGCGGCCCAGACCGGCAGATCCAGGTCGTACCAGGCAACGCTGCGCTCCCGACCCACGATCCCCGCCCAGCGCCCGCCGACCGCGGCCAAGCCGGTTCCCTCCAGCATCCGCTGGTAGTGGGCGAGCTGGAGAAGGTCCTCGCGATTCTTCCTCGCCCACCGCCCCCGTTCCTCGCCGGCCGCCTCCCAGGTCAGGAGTTTCAGGGATGCGCTTCGGGCGGCAAAGGGACCGGGCTCTGAGGTGAGAGCCAGGTGATGCTTCACGTCCACCGCCCGGTAGCCCTCGCCGGGGGCCCGGACCAGCAGGTCTGGCTCGCCGACCCGGTGACCGACGAGGTCCTGGGGCAGACGCCCTCCGGTGACCGCCGGCGCCCCGGCCGCCAAGGCGAGCGTGGTGGCGCGCTCGCGATCGGGGGCGGGCAGCGGGGGAAC
>DAHUYV010000003.1 GCA_027306885.1 Candidatus Dormiibacterota bacterium | reverse complement strand
GGTGGAGCAACTGGTGCGGGCCCCAGCGACGAGTCCAGGCCGCGTTCATCGGTCCCGGCGGAGCACTGATCGTCGCCACGTCGACACCCGTCCCGCTGCCCGCCTGCACCAACCCTTCGCTCCCCTCCCGCCTGGTGCTCTCCCCCTGATCACCGGCATCCCCACCGGTGCTACCTTGCCCCGATGGAGCGCTTTCGGACGTGAGCGAGACCGCAGGGCCATCTCCCCGAGACCGCGGGCTGAGGTTGGCGGCGGCCGCTCTGGCGGTCGTGGGAGCGCTGACCCTTCTGGTGCTGGCGGCCCTCGCCACTCACGCCTCATACAGCCAGCGCCTTGCCCCTGCGCCCACTTCCTCCGGTCTCGGCGTGACCGGCACCCTGGTCTCGGTCTCCGGAGACGTGGTGATCACAGCGCTCCTGGCGCTGGTCGACATCGCGGTGCTGCTGACCCTGTTCCTCATGCCCTGGCATCGCTTCCGCAACGTCGGGCGGCCGGGTCCACCGGTCGTCAAGCTCAGCCGGTGGGCCCGCGCCAAGATGGTCGCGCTGGCCGTCTGCTTCGTGGCCGCGGAGGCCGTGATCCTGGTCCTGACGCTGCATCCGCGCAAACACCCCCGGAGCGGATTGGTGCCCACCGGCCCCGCCGGGCCGAAGCTGCCGGCGGCGACCAACACCGGCACGGTCCAGATGGGGGACGCCATCCTGGTGGGCCTGGTGGTGGCGGTGCTGGCCACGGTGCTGATCGTCGGGTACATCGTCCATCGCCGCCGCCAGAGCAGCCACTGGCGCTCTCGGGCCAGAGAGGCGATGCCGGCATCCGAGCTGCCCCAGGAGCTGGCGGGGGCGTTGGACATCGGCCTGGACGACCTGGCGGCGGGAACCGACCCGCGCCAGGCGGTGATCCTCGCGTACGCTCGGATGGAGCGGGCCCTGAGTGACCGGGGGCTCGGCCGCCGGGACTTCGAGACCCATCTGGAGTATTTGGAGCGGGCGCTGCGGGGGCTGCGGGCCAGCCAGTACTCGCTGCGCAAGCTCACCGACCTCTTCGAGCGTGCTCGCTTCTCACAACACGAGGTGGGGGCGGTCGAGCGGGCGGAGGCGGAGGGGGCGCTGGCGCGCCTCCGGGACGAGCTGCGGGCCGCCGCGAAGTGAGATCGACCGTGCCTTCGGCCATCCGTATACTCCGGCGATGACCCCTGGCGCCCGGCCCGCGCCCCGGTCGCGATCCGCCGCTCGACGGCAATGGAGATGGTCTTGAGGACCACCCTAGCCTGGGCAGGCGTGGTGGCGGTGGGCGCGACTATCCTCTCTGCCGCCCTGGCGGCGAACCCCGCGGTCCCTGGGGACCTGGTCTGGCGGGGGCTGGTCATCTTCCTTGGAGCTCTGGGCGCCGCGGTTGCGCTCCTCTGGCTGCACCTGACCGGCGAGGGCGGGCACCGGCCCTCCCGTCGCCGGAGCCGGCGTTCGGCGAGCCCGCTCCCGCCAACCCTGGTGCAGGTCCAGGACGCCGTCCGGGCGGGCAGCGCCTCTCGGCCCGACTTCGAGCGGGTGCTCCGGCCGATTCTATTCGAGATCGCTGAGGATCGGCTGTTGGCGGTGGGGATCAGCCCGCTCCGGGAGGTTGTGGGGGCCCGGCAGCGTCTGGGGCCGCTGGCCGCCGACCTCCTGCTCTCGCCCCGGGTCACCGTCTACGGGACCGGAGTGCGGGGGCCCTCCCGGGCCACCCTGTCCGAGGTGATGGCCGCGCTGGAGGGTCTTCGGCGATGAGCGATCTCGAGGAGCTGCGCCGGCGGGCGGGTTTGATCCTGGACCAGGTGGAGCGGGCGGTGGTGGGCAAGCGGGGGGTGCTGGAGCTGGTCCTTCTGGGGATGCTGGCCGACGGCCACGTCCTGCTCGAGGACTTCCCCGGCCTGGCCAAAACCCTGATCGCCCGGTCGTTCGCCCGGGCCTGCGAGCTCAGCTTCGCCCGGATCCAGTTCACGCCCGACCTGATGCCGTCAGACATCACCGGATCCTCGATCTTCAACCAGCGCAGCGGGGAGTTCGAGGTCCGCGAGGGGCCGATCTTCGCCAACTTGATCTTGGGGGACGAGATCAACCGCTCCACTCCCAAGACCCAGGCTGCGCTGCTGGAGGCGATGCAGGAGCACCAGGTGACCATCGAGGGTTCGACCCGGCCCCTGCCCCGGCCCTTCCTGGTGCTGGCGACCCAGAACCCCATCGAGTACGAGGGCACCTATCCTCTTCCGGAGGCCCAGCTGGACCGCTTCCTGCTGCGCATCTCGGTGGGCTATCCGGACCGGGACTCCGAGCAGCGCATGCTCAGCAACCGGCGCCTTCGCCATCACGACGATGTCGCCATCGAGACCGCCGTCAACCAGTCCGGCCTCCTGGCGATGCAGGCAGCCCTGGAGACCGTCCACGTCGACTCCGACCTCGAGTACTACATGGTGGACCTGGTAACGGCCACCCGAGAGCACCCGGGTGTGCAGGTGGGCGCCAGCCCCAGGGGGTCGCTCGCCCTCTTCAAGCTGGCGCGGGCGCGCGCCGCCCTCTCCGGCCGCGACTACGCAACCCCCGACGACGTGAAGGCGGTCGCCGTGCCTGCGCTGAGCCACCGGCTCACGCTCCGCCCCGACCTCTGGGTCCAGCGGGTCCGGGCCGAGGACGTGGTCGGGGAGTGTCTGCAGTCGGTCCCAACCCCAGCCACCGTCCGGCCCCGCTTCACCTCCAGCGCCGGGTCGTGACCTCCCGCCGCCATCCCCGGCTGGTGGCCTACGCCGCCCTGGCCGCCCTGGGGATGCTGGGAGGGGTGGCCCTCGGACGGCCGGACCTGATCGCCCTGGTGGCGCCGTTCGCCGTCTGGTTGGCGCTCGGTGGTGCGCTCTCATCCCGCCCGCGGCTCCGAGTCGACATCGGCCTGGAGCGCTCGCGCACCGCCGAGGGAGAGGTCGCGGCGCTTATCCTCGGGCTGGAGGGGGGGCCGATCCCCTGGCTGGAGCTGGAGGCCCCGGCCCCTGCGGGGCTGGAGGCCAAGACTGGGCGGATCCGGCTGTGTCTCTCCGAGGGGGCGAGGGAGACCCGGCGGCTGGAGCTCACCTGCAAGCGCTGGGGCGCCTACCGGCTGGGGCCGATCGGGGCCCGAGCGCAGGACCCCTTCGGCCTCTTCCAGTTCTCGGGAGAGGTGGGGGAGGGGGTCGGCATTCGGGTCTACCCGTCGTGGGCTCGGCTGCGGCAGCTGGTGCCTCCCGCCCGCACCCAGGTCTTCGCAGGCAACCGGATCGCGCGCCAGTCAGGCGAGGGCATCGAGTTCGCCGAGGTGCGGGAGTTCCTCCCCGGCGACCGCGTGCGCCACATCAACTGGCGGGTGACCGCCCGCACCGGGGTCCCTCACGTCAACCTGCTCCACCTGGAGCGCAACTCCGACGTGATCCTGTTCATCGACAGCTTCACCGAGGTGGGCCAGGGCCGTGACACGGTGCTGAGCCTGGCGGTGCGAGCCGCCGCCGCCCTGGCCGAAGGCCACCTGCGCCAACGCGACCGAGTGGGGGTGGTGGGCTTCGGGGGTCTGGTGCGCTGGCTGCACCCGGCGATGGGACCCCGGCACCTGTACCGGGTGGTGGAGGCCCTCTTGGACACCGATGTGGTCACCAGCTACGCCTGGCGGGACTTGGAGGTCATCCCTCCCCGGGTGCTGCCCCCGGCGGCGCTGGTGGTGGCGCTCAGCCCGTTGCTCGACCCCCGGAGCCTCGGCGCGATGGCCGACCTCCACCACCGGGGGTTCGACCTCCTGGTCCTGGAGATCGCCCCGGAGCGACTGGTGGGGAGCGAGCTCCAGCGGGTGGACGAGCTGGCGCTCCGGGTGTGGCGTGCCCAGCGGGATGCCCGGCGGCACCGGCTGCAGCGGTCCGGGGTCGGGGTCGTGGAATGGCACCCCGAGGTGCCTCTGGAGGTGGCCCTGGCCGCCGCCCGGGAGTATCGGCGATCCGCCCGCCCCGCCCTGCGCTGAGCGCGGCGGTCGTCGCCGGCCTGCTGGGGGCATGCCCCATCTGGTACGTGGCGGCGGTCGGCGGAGGACTCCCCCTCCTCTGGATGATCCCGATTCAGGTCGCAGGATTGCTGGCGCTGACCGGGGCGGCGCTCCTCGGCCGACCGGCGCTCGTCGCGCTGGGGCCCCTGCTGCTCGGTACCCCCGCCGCGCTCGCGCTGGTGCAGCGGGGACCGGAGCTGCTCGCCGTGCCTCTCGGGGGCGCGCTCCTCCTCGCCACCGAGGCCGCCTTCCTGGCCGGCGACCTCTCCTCTCGCGGGGTGACCGAGGCGGCCGCGATCCGCCGCCGACTGCTCCGGGTTGGCGGAGCGACGGCCCTGGGGATGGGAGCGGCGGCGGTGGTCCTGATCATCGGGACCGTGCCCGCAGAGGGGGGACTGGACCTCACCCTCCTCGGCATTGCGGCGGCGCTGGGGCTGCTGCTGGCGGTGGGCTGGTTGGGGCGCTCCCGACTGCGGGGCTGAGGCGGCTCAGCCGGCGGGTGACCGGCGCCGCCGCACCGGGACCAGCGCCTCCAGCCCCTCCGCGGCAGAGGGGTCGCCCACCATCACCGTGGTCATCGCGGTGGGGGCGAGATGCCGGCGGGCCGCGGCCATGACCTCCGCGGCCGAGGTGCGCTCCACCAGCTGCTGGTAGCGCTCCAGGTAGCGGTGGTCGAGGCCGTGGCCGCGCACCTGGGCCAGCGCGGAGGCCAGGCCGGACTGGGTCTGGAGCATCACCAGGCGGGCTCCGATCAGGTAGCTCTTGGTGGTGCGCAGCTCCGCCTCGGGAACGGCCACGGTGGCCAGCCGGGCCAGCTCGTGCTGGATCTCCGCCAGCGCCGCGGCGGTAACGTCGCTGCGCACCTCCATGCTGGCGCTGGCCATCCCGTCCCGGAGGTGGTTCTCCAACCGGGCGTGGGGGCTGTAGGTGTAGCCCTTGTCCTCCCTCAGGTTGCTCATCAGCCGGGAGGTGAAGCCGCCGCCGAGCACCGCTGTGGCCAGGGTGAGCGCGATGTGCCCCTCCTCCCCGTGGGTGGGCCCGCTGGAGGCGGACAAGATCACCGTCTGCACCGAGCCGGGGCGTTCCAGAAACAGCAGCTCCGGCTCGACCCTGGCTCGCACCCGGGGAGCCAGCGGCACCCGGCGGGGGCCCTCCCAGGCGCCGAACGCGGACCGCAGGTGGCGCAGGGTGCGCCGGGGGTCCACATCGCCGACCACGGTGATCTGAGCGGAGCGGGGGATGAACGTCAGGCGGTGCAGGTCCAGGAGCGAGCCCCGGCTCACCCGCGCCACCTGGCCCTCGGTGGGCTCCAGGCGGCCGTACGGGTGGTCCCGGTACACCAGCTGTCCAACCGCCTCGTGGGGGGGGAAGTGGGGGGTCGCCCGGGCGCTGCGCAGCGCCTCGGCCAGCTTGGCCTTCTCGGTCTGCAGGTCATTCCCGGGGAAGTGCGGGCCGGCGACCAGCGCCGCCATGAGGCGGTACAGCTCGTCCTCGGCCTCGGAGAGCGCCGCCGCCTGCAGGGTGAGGCGGTCCAGGTCCTGGTACACCTGCAACGACCCCCCCAGATCCTGCAGCCGCTCGGCTAGCTGCTCCTGGTCGAGCTCGGCGGTGCCCAGCGGCAGGCCCATGCGCAGCAGCTCGGCCGTGGCCGCGGTCGGCCCCAGGGCCGAGCCCGCGGGCACCGAGAGGCGGAACTCGATGCGCGGGACGGTGGGGCGCGGCACCACCATGACGTCAGCTCCGTTGTCCAGCTCGGTGCGATGCACCGAGCCGACCCGCAGCTCGGGCACCGGCCCCGGCACGGGGACCTTCGAGATCGTCGCGGGCTCAGGGGTGGTCACCCGCGCCCTCCCTTGGCCCGGGGCCGCCAGTGCAGCACGGTGGAACGCTCGGGGCGGAGCCAGCGGGTCACGGCCCCCGCCACCTGCTCCGGAGTCACCTGCGAGAACCGTTCAGCCACCTGATCGACCATCTCGGGCGAGCGGTGGACGGCGGCCATCACCCCGAGCGCGGTCAGCCGCCCCAAGCGGCTGTCGGGGTGGGAGTGGTAGGCGGCCAGCTCCCTGCGCCGGGAGCGTCGCAGCTCGTCCTCTGTGGGCCCGTCCGCCGCCAGCCGGGCCATCTCCTGGTCGATAGCCGCCACCGCCTCGCCGGTCGGGACCCCATCGCGCGGGGTGGCCTCCAGGGTGAACAGCGCCGGACCTCGGAACTCGAAGGAGTCACCGATCGGGTACATCGGACCGCCGGCGATGTGGAGGAGGAGGGCCCGCTCGCGGACCAAGGTCCTCTGGAGGCGGGAGGCGCGTCCGTCCGTCAGGATCCGCGCCGCCAAGGCCAGGGGCAGGTGGTCCTTGGTGCCAAACGGCGCTGTCGGGTAGCCGACCGCAACCTGGGGGGTGGGGGCGAGGGGGTCCTGGCGCTCGTGCTCGCGCCTTGTTGAGGGAAGGACCTCCTCCAGGTCGGGATCTGGGGGTGCCGGCCGCGGGGGCACCGAGGCGAAGTGCCGCTGGACCACCCGGCGGGCCTCCTTGTCGTCGAAGGCTCCGACCAGGACGAGGGTCGCGTTGCCCGGCCCGTACCAGGTGCGGTAGAAGTCCGCAGCGTCCTGGACGGTGGCGGCCTCCAGGTCCTGGAACTCCCCGTAGTAGTTGTGGGCGTTGGGGAAGCGGGAGAAAGCGTACTGGGGCAGCCAGAGCCAGGAGAAGCCCCCGTAGGGCTGGTTGAGAACGTTGACCCGGACCTCCTCCTCGACCACGCTCAGCTGGTTCTGGAGCGTCTCCTGGTTCAGGTCCAGCTCCCGCATCCGGTCGGCCTCAAGGAAACAGGCCATCTCCAGGGCGGAGGCGGGGAGGATCTCAAAGTAGGCGGTGTAGTCGTGGCGGGTGAAGCCGTTGAGCAGGCCCCCCGCGGAGTTGATGAGGTTGCCGAACTGGGGCTTGGGCACCTTCGTCGTCCCCTGGAACATCAGATGCTCGAAGAGGTGGGCGAAGCCGGTCCGACCCTCGGGCTCGAGCCGGAAGCCCACCCGATAGAAGACCCCAACTCCGACGGTGGGCGAGGTCGACTCCGGGCTGAGCACCACCTCCAGCCCGTTGTCCAGGCGGAAGGTGCTGATGCGCGGGCTCGGTCCGGAGGTCACTCGGGAATCGTAGCAACGCGCCGACCTCGGGGGCGAGCGGGGTCCGGTCCGGGCTGGCCCTCCCGCAGCGGAGGCGTCGCGAAACCTGAAACCAGCGTGAAGCCCAGGGGGAGCGATGTCACGCGGAGGAATACCCGCCCGCCCGCGGGGGTTATCGCCCACTTGGTTTTCTCGTATTTACATGGCGTTTCTTGCCAGCTAGCCTGACTTCGCGGGACTTCCAGGCCCGGTTCCGCCGCCACCGTCGGGCGGCCGCGGCCAAATGAGGGAGAGGGCCCTGGTCATTGGCGGTCCAGGGAGGGGCCGCTCCGAGTGGATGTGGCGCTCCTTGCGGGACAGCGCCCCCGGGCGCCACCGGCGAGACGGTCCCCAGGGCGACCTTGCCGTTTGGGCGGGCGTCGGGACCCAGCACGGGAGGTGAGATTTGCGAGGGCGCGAAAAAGAAAAGCACAGTTGGCTGGAACGGGGCCAGCGGGCCTTGGGGGCCGTGGGCATCTTGGGAGTCCTCGGTTTCGGAGCGGCCCTGGCGGCGCCGACGGTCGGCGCCTGGGCCTCCACCCTTGGCACCATTTCCTACTCGGCCACGGGAACGCCGTCGGTGGCGACCCCGGGCACGGCGAGTGGTGACATCCTCGCCGGGCAGTACGCGTACGACACGGCGACGATTTCCATGCACCAGGAGGGCGACTACGTGCTCTCCGGGACCATGACGTTCAACCTCTACCCGGGCGGCAGCGCCTACAACCGTGCCTGTCACGAGGACGGCACGCTCGGATCGGGGCTGCCCACGTCGCTCCTGACCGCCTCGGTTCCGGTGGCCAGCCTGAAGGACACTGAGGGCCAGACTGAGACCCTCTACTCCTACCAGGCGACCGTGGGCTCCGGCTCCTATCAGATCCCGATCGCCACCGCGGTCGGGTCCACCTACTACTGGGTGGCCACCTACCAGTACACCGAGCCGGGGGCAGACACCCCGACCACGGTGGTCAGCAACTGCAACAGCGAGCCGGTCACGGTGGTGACGCCACCACCGTCCATCTCGACCACTCCGTCACCGACCTCCGCCAGCGAGGGGCAGGCCCTCACCGACTCGGCGGTGGTGACCAACCCCGTAAGCGGCGAGACGTTCAACGACTCTCAGGGCGCTTCGATCCAGTTCCGGCTGGTCGGGCCCAACAGCCAGAACAGCTGCGACCCGAAGTACGACCTGTTTGAGTCCAAGCACATCTCCTACAGCGGCAGCACCGGGACTGTGCATTTCTCTGTGTCCAGCCAATACCCGGTGCTGGACGAGACCCTCACCGACCCGCAGTGGGTGTCCACCTGGAACAGCGCCTGGGACACCAGCCCCGGCACCTATCGCTGGGTTGTCGACTACATCTACCAGGGCTCCCGGTCGGAGGACTCGGTGACCCTGGAGTCGGGCTGCAACGATGAGCTGGTGACCGTGAACGCACCGGCCATCGCAACCACCGCCATTCCGACCTCGGCCCCGGTGGGCCACTACTTCTTCGACACCGCGAAGGTCACCAACGTTCCCTACACGCTTCCCAGCCCCAAGGTGACCTTCAGCCTGTACCAGGGCAACAGCTGCACCGGAACCGCGATCTACACGAGCGCGGCGCTGCCGTTGATCCACGGGATGGCGGCAGTTCCGTGGCCCGGCGCGACGATTCAGACCTCGGGTGCCTATCAGTGGCAGGCCACCCTGGCCTATGGGGCCGGGCTGACCGCTGTCAGCGCCTGTGGCAGCGAACAGGTGAGCGCGGCGGGAACGCCCACCATCACCACTCTGCCGATCCCGACGACCGCGGTCGTGGGTTCGGCGCTAACCGACCAGGCGACCATCACCGGCCTCTCCCAGCCCGCGGCTGGCGACTCGGTGAGCTTCGCCCTCTACTCGGACAACTCTTGCCACACCCTGGTGGCGAACCTGGGCTCCGCTCTCCTGGGCACCTCCGTCTTGGTGAACGGCGTGCCTACCTGGAAGGTTGTCTCCCCAGGCACCGGCTTCGCGCCGACCCTGGTCGGCACCTACTACTGGAAGGTTGCCTTCAAGGCGGTGAGCGATCCCTACAACCTGTCGGTCAGGCTTCCCTGCGGCGAGCCGACCGTACTCACCCAGACCGACCCCTCGGTCAGCACGACACCGAGCGCCGGTGGCCCCGTGGGGACCAAGCTGAGTGACACCGCCACCATCACCGGGCTCTACAGCCCGCTCAGTGGCGACCTGGTTGACTTCGCTCTCTACTCTGGAACCTCCACCAACGGCTGTCCGGCCAGCGGCCTGGTCAGCGACCTCGGCACCGTGAGCCTGAGCGGGCCCACCCTGGTGGGCGGCGTCCCGACCTGGACCGCCGCGTCGCCTGGGACCGGGTTCGCCCCGACCGCAGCCGGCACC
>DAHUYV010000001.1 GCA_027306885.1 Candidatus Dormiibacterota bacterium | reverse complement strand
GGGAGCCGCCGGGATCCCTCAGACCGCCGCCGCGGTCCGAAGCTGTGCCACCTCGCGCCCCACGATCTCGGCCGCCTCCTCCACCTCGGCCTCTGTGGTGCCCCGTCCCAGGGTCAGCCGCAGATGCGCCCCCGCCAGGCTGGGGGGCAGCCCCATCGCCAGGAGCACGTGGGAGGGGGCCTGCGACCCGCTGGCGCAGGCCGAGCCCGCCGACGCGCAAAGCCCGGCCCGGTCGAGGCGCATCAGGAGGAGCTCTCCCTCGAGGCCGGGGATGGCCAGGGTGCAGAAGTTGGGCAGCCGCCGCCCGAAGGGGGCGCCGGTGGGGTGGGCGTCCGGAACCAGCTCTCGGATCCGGCCCCGAAGCCGCTCGGCCAGCCCGCCCAGCCGGATCGCCTCGGACTCCCGCTCCCGCTCCGCCAGCTGCGCCGCCAGCCCCAGTCCGACGATCCCGGGGACGTTCTCGGTCCCGGAGCGGCGGTTGCGCTCCTGCCCGCCCCCGGTCACCACCGCGTCAAGCGGGGTCCCGTGGCGAACGAAGAGGGCGCCGGCGCCCTTGGGCCCCCCGATTTTGTGCGCGGAGACCGTCAGCATGTCCACCCCGAGCCGCCCCACGTCGAGGGGGAGCTTGCCCAGCGCCTGGGTGGCGTCGGTGTGGAAGAGGGCCGTGGAGCGCTCCCGGGTCACCGCCACCAGCTCCTCCACCGGCTCCACCGTGCCCACCTCGTTGTTGGCCAGCATCACCGAGACCAGAACCGTGTCCTCGCGCAGCGCCGCGGCCAGGGACTCGGGGCTCACCAGGCCGAAGCGGTCCACCCCCAGCTCGGTCACCTCGTATCCGTGGTGCTGGAGGTCGCGGGCGGTCTCCAGCACCGCCTCGTGCTCCACCGCCGACACGATCAGATGGCGGCCCCTGCCCTGCAGCCGGGTCAGCGGCCCCCGGAGCGCCAGGTTTTCGGCCTCGCTGCCGCCGCCGGTGAAGACGACCTCCCGGGGCCGGCAGTTGAGGACCTCCGAGAGCTGGTCGCGGGCCCGGTCGACGAGTGCCCGGGCCGCCCTCCCCGCCGCGTGGGAGCTGGAGGGATTCCCGAAGGTGGTGGTGAGCGCCTCAGCCATCGCCTCCCTCACCTCCGGTCGCACCGGGGTGCTGGCGGCGTTGTCCAGGTAGATCACAGGAGCCCTGCCCTCAGTCGCGCTTGGCCGGCCGCTCCAGGAGGGCGGTGAGCGTCCCCTCGTGGCCCGACAGCGCCCGGTGCACCTCCAGGATCTCGTCGGGGGTGATCGGCGGCGCCTCCACCCGCTCCACCTGGGCCTCCCCGCCGCCCTGGACCTCGAGGGCCACGAGGAAGGCCATGGAGCAGTGGGTGCAGGTCACCTGCACTGTGTAGTGGGCGCCGCGGTGGGCCAGCTCCTCCAGCTCGCAGTCGGCGAGGGAGCGCCGGCACACGGGGCAGCGGAAGTCGCCCGCCCGCTGTCGGAGAAAAGCCATGATGTCCATCTCTATACCTCAACTCGAGTATAGAACGGGAGCGAGAAGAGCTCGCCGCGCCGCCGTTTGAGGTCCGCTCAGCCCCCGGTCCGGGCCAGGAGAAACTCCCAGGCGTCGGCCACCATGCCGGCCATGGCGGGCCGGCGGGCGACCCAGCCCAGCTCTGCGGCGATCCTCTGGCTGGAGGCGACGAGCACCGCCGGGTCGCCGGGCCGCCGCGGCTGGTGGCGGATCGGGATGGGTCGACCGGTCACGTCCCGGGCCGCCCCGATCACCTCCAGCACCGAGAACCCCGCGCCGCTGCCGAGGTTGTAGACGAGATGGCGCCCCGGGGCTCCCCCCGTCGCGGCAAGGGCCAGCAGGTGGGCCTGGGCGAGGTCGTCGACATGGATGTAGTCCCGGATCGCGGTCCCGTCCAGCGTCGGGTAGTCGGTGCCGAAGACCAGCGCCGCCTCGGCCCGCCCGGCGGCCACCTCCAGGACCCGCGGGATGAGGTGGGTCTCGGGATTGTGCCGCTCGCCCCGGCCGAGGGCGGCGCCGGCCACGTTGAAGTAGCGCAGGCTGACCGCGCCCAGGCCGTGGGCCCTCGCCTCGTCCCCGATCAGGAGGTCCGCTGCCAACTTCGAGTTGCCGTAGGGGCTGGTGGGCCGGGTGGGCGCGTCCTCGGGTATGGGGTTGGAGTCCGGCTCCCCGTACACCGCGGCGGAGGAGGAGAAGACCAGCCGCCGGACCCCTGCCTCCCGCATCGACGTCAGCAGCGAGAGGGTGCCGCCGACGTTGTTGCCCCAGTAGAGCTCGGGCTGGGCCATCGACTCGCCGACCAGGGAGAGGGCGGCGAAGTGGAGGACGGCGTCGACGCCGCCGGACAGGAGGGAGGCGAGGGCCTTTCGGTCGGCGATCGACCCGAGGCGGAACTCCGCGCCCTCTGGGACCGCGTCCTCATGACCGGTCGAGAGGTCGTCCAGCACCACGACCTGATGCCCCTCGGCGAGCAGCCGGGCGGTGACCACGCTGCCGATGTAGCCCGCCCCGCCGACGACCAGGAGCCTCAACTTCGCCCCCCGGCCCCACCGCCCCGCCGGCCGCCCCTCTCCACCCGCGCCCCGAGCGCCAACTTCGGCTCAGGAGCCGGCGGCGCCGGCCAGCCGCTCCAGCACGGCGTCGGTGAACTCCTCGGTGAGCGCGGTGCCCCCGAGGTCGGCGGTGCGCACACCCTGGCCCACCGCCCGCATGGTGGCGCCCCGGACCGCCGCGCCGAGACGGCGCGCCCCCGGGTCCGGCATCTCCTCGAGGAGGGCGGCCACCGCCAGGATCATCGCCATCGGGTTGGCCACGTGGCGTCCCTGCAGCCGGGGCGCGGTGCCGTGCGGGGCCTCGGCCATCACCAGGTTCTGCGCCCCCTCGGCGTCGAAGCCGATCATCAGCGACTCGCTCCCGGCCAGGGTTCCGTAGAGGGCCAGCACCAGGTCCGAGAGCAGGTCGCCGTCCCGGTTCAGCGCCGGGATGACCAGGGGGTCGTCACGGGTCAGCACCAGGGCGAGGGTGGCGTCGATCAGCTGGGGCTCGTAGGGGACGGCGGGGTGGCGCCGGCTGGCGGCGTCCATCTCCTCCTTCAGCATCCCCTCGTACACCGGCGACACCGTGTACTTCGGTCCCCCGAAGACCGTCGCCCCCACCGCCTCGGCGTGGCCGAAGGAATACTCCGCGACCCGGCGGCAGCGCTCCCTGGTGATCAAGGTGGTGCGGTAGGCGACCTCGGCGCGCCCCTCGTTCTCCCGCCATTCGCGGGCGCCGTAGGCGTCGTCGACGGCCATCCGCGCCACCGTGATCGGCGCGTGCACCCCGGCCAGCGGCGCCACCCCGGGGATGCGCCGGCCGGTCCTGACGATCACGTCGCCGCCCACCTCGGCCCTCAGGATCGCGTTGGGGCTGCCGACGTCGTCGGCCCCCTCGGGGGTGACGGTGGCGGCCTTGAGCCCGAAGCCGGAGGCCCTCATCCTCCGGGCCGCGTCGTGGACCACCTCGTTCTGGGAGCTCCGCCGCGCCTCGAGGCTGAGGTCGACATGCTCCAGCTGGACCTGCTCGGCGAGCTGGGGGGCCTCCAGCACCCTCAGCGCCTCCAAGAGCAACTCCTCCCCGGTCTGGTCCCCGTGCAGGACGACGACCGTGGAGGGGCGCGTCATCGGGCCGTCACCCGCCGGAAGGACTCGGCGTAGGCGAGGCCGTGGGGACGCCCGTTGTCCGCCAGCCGGGCCCTCACCCACTCGGCGGGATCGCGGCGGTGCTGGCTGCGATGGCAGGCGAGGGCGGCCAGCTTCCGGTCCAAAGTCGAGCTGACGTCGACGAAGTGGTCGGGGAACTCGGTCCCGGTCACCCAGGCCTCCGCGACCTCGTGCGGCTCCAGCCCCTCCTCCAGAAGCTCGGGGAAGGCGTACGGGTTGCGGGCGTATGGGTACACCGCCTCGATCGCCGCCGCGCCCGCCGCCAGGTGATCGGGATGGTTGCCCCCGAGGTTGGCGTAGTGGCGGACCGCGTTCTGGCAGACGACCACCTCGGGGCGGAGCCGCCGGATCGCCCGGGTCACGTCGCGGCGGAGCGCGTCGTCCACCCGCAGCGCCCCGTCCGGGCGCCCAAGGAACTCGACCCGGGAGACGCCCAGCACCGCCGCCGCCGCCCGCTGCTCCTCCTCCCGGATCCGAGCCAGGTCCGCCCTGCTCACCGCGGGGTCGGCCGA